>JACQGT010000357.1 GCA_016199425.1 Chloroflexota bacterium | reverse complement strand
CCTCCGAATCGACTGCTCCCTCCCCCAGAATGGGGGAGGGCCGGGGTGGGGGTGCTTCCCCCTCCCCCACTGTGGGGGAGGGTCGGGGTGAGGGTTTCAGCGACGCAGTGAAGCTGACCCTGCCCGTCCACCGCTACCAGACGCCGGAAGTGGTCGGCACGTCCGGCAGCGTTCCGGCTACGGGTCGCCTGGAGGCCATTCGCGTGCCTGCTGCGGCCACAGAGAGCGGCGAACTGAGCGTCGTCGTCGAGCCGAGCCTGGCCGCGGGGATGCTGGAAGGACTAGACTATCTCAAGCACTATCCCTACGAATGCGTGGAGCAGACGGTCAGCCGCTTCCTGCCCAATCTGGTCACGGCGTTGGCCCTCTCCCGGCTGAATGTGGAGAACCCGGCTTTGCAGATAGATTTGGCCTTTGAATTGGGCGTGGGGCTGCAAAAACTAATCAACTGGCAGAATCCGGATGGCGGTTGGGGCTGGTGGTCGAATCTGATGAGCGACCGCTTCGTCACCAGTTACGTCCTGTGGAGTCTGTGGACAGCCCACGCAGCGGGCTATCCCGTGCCGGACAATACCCTGGCCGACGCCATCTTCTTCCTGGAGCAGAGCTGGCTGGCCCCGTCCCAGGCTGAAGATTGGTACACCCTTAACCAGATGGCTTTTGCCCACTTTGTCCTGGCCGAGATGGGCGAGGGCGATCCGGGACGCATGAGTACCCTCTACGACGAGCGCGAGCGCATGGACATCTACGGCAAGGCGTTGTTGGCCCTGGCCCTGGACCGGGTGGACGTGAAGCGGGTGGATGGCCGGGCGCAGACGCTCCTGGACGACATCGCCGGCCAGGCCAATCTCTCGGCCAGCGGCGCGCACTGGCAGGAGAAGGAGACCGACTGGTGGTCGATGAACACCGATCTGCGCACCACAGCCATTGTTCTGCACGCCTTCACTCGCCTGCGCCCGGATGATCCCCTGCTGCCCCAGGTCGTGCGCTGGCTGATGGTTGGTCGCCAGAGCGGGCGCTGGTCCACCACCCAGGAGAACGCCTGGGCCATCATTGCCCTCACCGGCTGGATGGAGAGCAGCGGCGAATTGGAAGGGGTCTACGACTGGCAGGTGACGCTCAACGGAGACGAACTGGGCGCGGGCGCGGTGGATCGGTCCAACATGAACGAGACGATTGCCCTGCAAGCCGGTGTGGCCGAGCTTCTGCGCTACGAAGCCAATGCGCTTCGCTTCACCCGTAGCAACGACAGCGGGCAGATGTACTATACCGCGCAACTGCGCTACTTCCTGGACGCCACAGCCATCTCGGCCCGGGAGCGGGGGCTGGTGGTCAGCCGCCGCATTCTGGCAGAGGATGGCCAGCCCGTGGCCAGCGCACAGGTAGGGGACGTGCTCAGCGTCACTGTCAGCCTGAACGTGCCCACCGACGCCCATTTCCTGCTGCTGGAAGTGCCCATCCCCGCGGGGACGGAAGCTATCGATCCCCGGCTGGCAACCACCAGCAACGAGTTCGGCGGGCCGGAATTTGGCACGGCTGGGCTTGATCCCTGGCAAGAGTTCTGGTGGCGCTATTGGGTGCCCACCCATACGGATATGCGGGATGAGAAGGTAGCGCTCTTTGCGGATCACCTGGCCGCGGGCAGCTACGAATATACCTTCCAGGTGCGCGCGTCCATCCCCGGCGAGTACCGGGTGTTACCGGCCCGGGCGGAGTTGATGTATTTCCCGGATGTGTGGGGGCGCAGCAGCGGGGCGTTGTTTACGGTGACGGAGTGAGGGGAGGCTATTGAGGCGTGAGCCTACGAACTGAAACCGCTGCTGTTGGGTTTTTCCGGCACTTGTTGGGCTGTTGACAAAGTTCCAGTGCCGGAAGAACCCAACCTATGATGACTTGCGTTAGCGACTGGCCTTTGGGCTAACCTCAAATGCCGCCTGTGATCAGAAGAAACAAACATCGAATTCCATGAAAAAGTTGACTTGTCCCAAAATGACAGGAACATCTGCCGATTGCGTCCATGCGAAAGCCAAATCGACTGCTGGAAATGACGCTACCAGGCAGGATACGATAACTCCATAGGCTGGCACTCTGGACAAACTTCCTGCCAAGACAATCGGAATTCTCTGCTGATCCCAGGCAAAGCCAAGTGCCAGACCGACGGTATATGGCAATACATTGACAGTTGACCCAGTATCAAGCAGTCCTTGTCTATCAACCGATCCTTGTCTGGTGCTCAGTGTAATCGGCAGATAGGCTAAGTCAGTGGCAGAAGTTCTTCCTGGTTTTTCTGGGTGATACACGAAGCGAAGCGGATTCATGCGGATGTCGCCTTGTAATCTTCCAGCATTTCCATGAGGGTGTCGGCCGCTTCAAAGGAATTCAAGGGGGTCCAGACCGGATATACAGCCCCAGGCGTAAATAACGAAACGCCCTCCTCCTGCGCCAGTTCGACGACTAAGAATTGCATCAAACGTAGCTTATCTGCCCGTGGCAGCAATTTCACGTCTGGAAATAGTTCTGTCAGTGACATTTGATCTATCCTTCCTGAACAGCTACAGAAAATCTGCGAGCATTATAGCGATCTTCTGTCGAAGATACAACCCGCCGAAGCCAGGCAAAACCTCGATTTTCTCAGGTTGAGATACAACCGATTCTCGGTGTAGAATATCCTACACACAGCACGCCCCATTCGCAATTCACAATTCACAATTCGCTATTCACCATTTCCTTCAACTCCCATGCCCCCATCCTCCACACCCTCCATCGACGTCCGCCGTTATAATAGCCGGGCCTGGGACGTGGCCGTGGAGATGGGCAGCGAATGGACCCTGCCCGTGGACGCGGCGACGGTGGCCGCGGCCCGGCGCGGTTGCTGGTTCATTGTGCTGACGCCCACGAAATCAGTCCCTGCCGAATGGTTCCCGCCCTTTGGCGGCGCGGCCATCCTCTGCCTGGCTTCCGGCGGCGGCCAACAGGGACCGATCCTGGCCGCGGCGGGGGAAGCCGTGGGTGCGTCGGTGGTGGTCTTCGACAATTCTCCCCGTCAATTGGAACGGGACCGGGAAGTGGCCCGCCGGGACAAATTGCCCCTGAAGACCGTCGAGGGCGATATGCGTGACCTCTCCCGTTTCGCCGACGACAGCTTCGATCTGATTGTACACCCCTGCTCCAATCTCTTCGTTCCCGATGTGCGCCCGGTCTGGCGCGAGGCAGCCCGAGTACTCAAACCCGGCGGTGTGCTGCTTTCTGGATTCATCAACCCGATTCTCTATCTTTTCGACCAGAAGAAGGCCGACGACGGCGTGCTGCAAGTCCGCCACCGCCTGCCCTACTCCGATCTGACCAGCATCAGCCCGCAGGAGCGGCAGGAGTACCTGGGCGCACAGGAGGCGCTGGAGTTCGGCCACACCCTCACCGACCAGATCGCCGGACAGATCGACGCAGGGCTTGCCATCACCGGCTTCTACGAGGACGGCTGGCCGGGGATGGCGCTCCACGAATATACGGAGATGTTCATCGCGACCAGAGCGGTCAAGGGACTGGGGATAGGGGATCGGGGACTGGCTATCAACCGCCGCTGAACGAACAGCAAATCCGTAAATTCTGAAATCCGTGTTCTCACGCCCAGAGCGACTCAATGTACACAGAGGAACGCAGACAACGCAGGGGCAATCGCTTCACCCGGGGGCTGGGCTGTCTCAGCCAGTTCGTTGTGCTTGTCTTTATCCTGCTATTGGCCTACTACGGCAGTTATCTCCTCCTGCGCGGACCCATCCCCGCCCGCCCCGTTGCCATCGCCCACCGGGGCGACTCGGCCCACGCGCCGGAGAATACATTGGCCGCCTTCCGTAGCGCCATCGCCGCCGGGGCCGACTGGTTGGAGATGGACGTGCAGATGAGCGACGACGGCCATCTGGTGGTGATCCACGACACGACAGTGGATCGCACAACCAACGGCAGCGGGCGGGTGGCTGATTTTACTCTCGCCCAATTGCAGGCATTGGATGCTGGCGATGGCGAACAGATTCCCACCTTCGCCGCAGTGCTGGAACTGGCCCAAACCGCAGCCATCGGCGTGATGCCCGAAGCCAAATCCCCCCAACTCTATCCTGGCCTGGAGATGAAGATCATCGAAGCGCTGGCGGTAGCAGACTACACGGGGCACACCGTCGTTCAATCTTTTGACGGTGCATCCCTCGCTCGCCTGGGCGAACTGTCGGGGGACCTGCCCTTGTGCGCTCTCTACGGTCTGGGCCATTTCGATCTCTCTGGCCCCCAACCGGGCAACGCCGCAGCCGTCTGCCCGATGGCGGAAATGGTCCTGCTCTACCCCTGGATGATCCGCCAGGCCCACGACGAAGGGCGCAAAGTCTACGTCTGGTTCGGCGCGCTGGAACACCCCTGGCCCATTCGCCTGCTGGTCGAATTTGGCGCAGATGGGGTGATCGCCGACGATCCGGGGCTGGTTTTGGTCGCCTGGCAGAGCAGATAGACAAGATCGTATGGGGAACGAAGGTTTTGCAGAGTTTTCATTTTTGAAAAGCTGGTCTACAATAGGATAGAGTGGACTTAGAACCCGTCCAGAATGGCGGGGATATTGGGTATTGGATATTGGGT
Source organism: Chloroflexota bacterium (assembly GCA_016199425.1). Classification (GTDB taxonomy): domain Bacteria; phylum Chloroflexota; class Anaerolineae; order Caldilineales; family Caldilineaceae; genus JACQGT01. The sequence goes on along the minus strand of JACQGT010000357.1, from coordinate 3,965 downwards.
AGGAGGCAGACGTGGCCCAATATCCAATACCCAAATAGTTTATTGCTATAGTATTGTTAGAGAAAGGAACAGAAAGATGGCATTCTCGTACACCAATTCCAAGGGCCGCACCTATTTCCTGCATTCCAAGGACACCACCCTGCGCAACGGCGCACAGCAGACCCTCTACTTCTTCGCCAAAGAAGTGAAGGACGAGGGTTCTCTGGACGCGGTTCCCGCTGGCTATTTGGTTTCAGAGAGCAAAAACGGCTTGCCTGTCCTCAAGCGCGACAAGTAAGCGGCCCGTCGTCCATGGGATTGTATGACAGGTGACTGTCGCTATTGTCGGCGGCAGTCATCTTTTGTTTGTGCAGAAAATCGGATCAACGAAGGAAGTTACGCGATGAGCAGTGAATTGACCACTGAAGCAAAAATCGACACCCTGCCCGCGGCCCTGCGCGAGATTGTCGAGGAATTTCGCGAGGCATTGCCCCAGGAGCGGCTGGAATATCTTTTGGACTTTGCCCTGGGTATGCCCGATCTGCCCGCACGGCTCCACGCCCAGCGCGACCAGATGGAGCAGGTCCACGAGTGCCAGACTCCGGTCTTTGTCTTCACGGAGATCGACAACGGCGCAGTTCACTTCTTTATCGACGTACCCCGGGAATCCCCTACTGTGCGCGGCTATGCGGCCATCGTGGCCGAGGGGCTGGACGGCACCTCCCCCGACGAAGTGTTGCAAACCCCGGAGGACATCCACTACCTGCTCGGCCTCCACGAAGCCATCAGCCACCAGCGGCTGCGTGGCCTGCACGCGCTGATGGGGTATCTGAAGCGGCAGGTTGTGGCGAAGATGGCAGGGGAGTCAGCAGTAAGTAGTGAGCAGTAATCAGTTATCGGTGAACAACAACACGCGCTACTGATAACTGATAACTGCTTACTTAAGTTTTGTTCTCTCTGTCGTCCGTTTCGTTATGGAGTCGCCAGTGCCTAATTCATTGACCGCTGTACCCGGCGTGCTGGTGGGCCATTGGACCGATGCGGCCAACGGCACAGGTTGTACAGTTGTGCTGACGCCAGCCGGGGCCTGTGGCGGGGTGGATGTGCGGGGTTCGTCGCCGGGGACACGGGAGACCGACCTGCTCGATCCTATCACTGGCGTGGACCGGGTGCATGGCATTGTGCTCAGCGGCGGCTCGGCCTACGGGCTGGGCGCGGCCCACGGCGCGCTGCGCTGGTTGGCTGAAAATGGCTACGGCTGGTACACCCCCGCGGCCCGTGTCCCGATTGTGTCGTCCGCCATTCTCTACGACCTGGCCTTCAACGGTTCAATCGTTTACCCTACCGAAACCAATGCCTACGCCGCCTGCCAGACCGCCTCTACCACAGAGGCCAGCCGGGGTAATATCGGCGCGGGGACCGGCTGCACAGTGGGCAAACTACTTGGCTTTGCCAACGCCAGCCGGGGCGGATTGGGGCAAGCGTCGGTGACGCTGCCTGGCGGCGCTGTCGTGGCCGCGCTGGCGGCGGTCAACGCCATCGGCGACATTGTGGATCCGACCGCCGCCCGTATCATCGCCGGGGCGCGGGATCCGGAAAGCGGCCAACTGGCCGACGCTCTCGCCACCGCCGCGGCCCGCTTCGACCAATTCCTCTTCCGCCACCCACCCCAGCGGGAAAACACAACCATCGGCGTCGTCGCCACCAATCTGCCCCTAACCAAAGCCCAGGCTACCAAACTGGCACAGATGGCGCAGGCTGGCGTCACCCGCACCACCCGCCCGGCCCACACAATGTACGACGGCGACTGTCTCTTTGCCCTGGGCACCGGTACTCTGGACATCCCCTACGAACTGAGTCTGCTCGGCGCAATCGCTGCCCAGGTGGTCGCCGCGGCTGTGCTGGACGGGGTGCGCAGCGCGAGCGCGGGGTTCGGTCTTCCTTCTGCTTCCGATCTGGCCCCGTTGGCGCTGAGATGAAGGGATGATGAGATAATAAGATGATGAGGCAACGAAGCACCATCCCCCATCATCCCATCATCCCATCATCCCTTCATCCCTTCTCCTCAGCACCGGCCCATCCATACACAGCACCTTCCCCTCGTGCTCACATGCGCCGCAGATACCGATCCCGCAACGCATATAGGCTTCCCAGGAGAGTTGGGTTTCCACGCCGTATTCCTGGCCAAACAGCTCCAGCGCGGCCAGCATCCCGTGGGGACCGCAGGCGCAGATGGCGTCGATCTCGCCCCGCTTCAGCAAAGGAACGAGCGCGTCGGTCACCCGCCCGTGGATGCCCCGGCTGCCGTCTTCTGTCGTGACAAGCGTTTGCAGCCGGGTTGCCTGTGCTGCGGCCTGCTCCCCCAATGCCGCAAAGCGTTCGGCGTAGAGAATATCCTCCCCCGTGCGTGCACCGATGACCGCCGTCATCGACGCGGCCACGCCCAGTTGGGTGCGCGCCAGCCAGTGCAGGGGAGCCACCCCGTAGCCACCGCCCACCAGCGCCAGCCGCCGTCCTGTCCCATTCACCCGATAGCCCGCGCCGAAGGCTCCCCGTAGCCAGACAAAATCCCCCGGCTGCTTTCCATGCATCAAGCGGCTGAAGGGTCCCACCGCCGTAATCATCAGCGTCACCGGATCGGCATTGACCAGAGAAAAGGGCTTTTCGTCGAAGCGGGGCAGCCAGGCCATCACAAATTGGCCGGGAAAAGCCTCCAATGCCGCGTCGAGGACGAAGGTTTTTGTGCGGTAATTGTCGGTTTGGATTTTGAGGATGCGCGCCCGCGTGGGCAGTGCGTAGTGCGTAGTGCGTAGTGCGTAGGTAGTGTCTGTGACCGGCGTTGCTGCCATCATCTCCTCATCCCATCATCTCTTGACTGCTTCAATTACCATCACCTGTGGCAGAAACGCCGCAATCTCCCGCGTGTATTCGTCCACATTGGGGTCGTCCGCCCAGCCATCGGGCAGGGGGAGCTCCCGCAACGTTTTTACCACAAATCCCACTTCGTGTAGCGAAAAAACCCACCGTTCCAGCGTGCGGTGGTGAGAGGTCATCGCCGCGTCGCTCCCGGCGAAGGTCCAGCGCAGGGGCGAATCGTCGAAGTAGCTGCGCGCCGGCAGCACCGATTCTTCCTGCATCTCTTCGTCCCAGAAACAGGCGCGGATGGGGTGGTCCTGGGCGAAGATCAGCCGCACGCCGGGGCGCAATAGACGGGTACACTCCGCCAGACAGACGGCTATCTCTTCCACATACGGGAAGACGTAGACCGCCACAATCGCATCAAAACTTGCATCGGGCAGGGGGGAGAGGTCGGCCGCGTCGGCGCGCAACAGACGCACGCTGACACCGGCACCTTCCACCCGCCGTTGGGCCAGGGCAATCTGCGCATCGCTGACGTCTACGCCCGTGACCCGTGCACCCTGACGCGCCAGTTCCACGCAATTCTGCCCGACCCCCGCAGCCGATCTCCAGTATATCCAGTCCGGCGACAGGTCCAAGCAGCGCCGTCACTTCTCGCGCTGCCAGGGAGATCAGCGATAGATTATCTTCGTGTAGCGAATTGTAGGCGTCTGATGCCTGATTCCAGGCCGTGCGTTGGGCCATTGAATTTGTAACGCAAGCTGTTCGCTTGCGGGGTGGGCGCAAGCGAACAGCTTGCGTTACGGGTGGGCGAACTAACAGTTCGCGTTACAGGGCGAGTCGTGTCAGATCGAAGACCGGCCCGTGGGTGCAGACCCGGGTGATGCCGCCGTTGGCCGTGGGGATGACACAGGCCAGACATGCGCCCACCGCGCACAGAATGTCGGCCTGGACGAGAAGCTGGCAGAAGCCCTCCTCGACGCGAAAGCGTTTGGCCTGGATACTTTCCGCCAGTGCAAAGTAGCGGCTGCGGGGCACACCGGCGCATATCTGATCTGCCCAGGGAATAGCCCCAATGAGCGCCCGCTCCCAGGCCGCCTCATCCGGCGCGGTCTGCACCTCCACGG
>JACQGT010000356.1 GCA_016199425.1 Chloroflexota bacterium | reverse complement strand
GTAGGGCGGGAAGTTGTAGTGGTGGATGTAGCGTTTTGTCTCGCCGGGCAGGAGAGTGTCCAGCCGTTGGGCGTCGCCGGGCGTGCCCAACGTGGCAATCGTCAGCACGTGGGTTTCGCCACGCATAAAGAGACCGCTGCCATGCACACGGGGAATCTTGCCCACCTGTATTTGAATTGGGCGAATCTCCGCGAGAGCGCGGCCATCAGGACGCATGCTGTCGTCCAGGATGCGCCGGCGCACGGCGTCTTTGACAAGCGAGTCGAGAACGTCGTCCACATCCCCGGCCTTGACTGCGCCACTCTCCATCTGGGATTGCAGCCCGGCCAGCACTTCGCTGCGCACTGCGGCCACCCGCTCTTTGCGGTCGCCCCGGTCGTCGCTGGTGGCGATGACGTGGCGAATTTTCTCGGTCGCCAATTCTTTGACCAGCGCCACCGTCTCTTCTTTGGGCAGGAAAACGGGATAGCTGGCGTAGGTCTCTTTGCCGATCTCATCCCGCATCTGTTTGATGGTCTGGATGACAGGCAGCATAGACTCGTGGGCCAGTTTCAGGGCTTCCAGCATCACATCTTCGGGCAGCTCGTTGGCCCCCGCTTCCACCATCAGAATGTTGTCCTCGGTGCCGGCCACCTGCAGGGCCAGGGTGCTGTTCTGCATCTCCGAATTGGTGGGATTGACGACAAACTGGCCGTCCACATAACCGACAGACGCCGCACCCACAGGCCCACCCCAAGGGATGTCGCTGATAGCGATGGCAGCCGAGGCGGCGATGATGGCCAGGGGATCGAAGAGATGCTCGCTGTCCGAACTGAGCGCATGGAGAATCACCTGCACTTCGTTGCGGAAGCCTTTGGGGAAGAGGGGGCGCAGGGGACGATCCACCAGGCGGCAGAGCAGAATGGCCTGTTCGCTGGGGCGACCCTCGCGCCGGAAGAAGCTGCCGGGGATACGGCCCGCGGCGTAGAGCTTCTCTTCGAAGTCCACAGTCAGCGGGAAGAATTCGATGCCCGGTCGCACTTCTTTGGACATTGTGGCGGTGGCAAAAATAACAGTATCGCCGCAGCGCACTGTCACAGCCCCGCCTGCTTGTTGAGCCAGAATGCCTGTCTCAATGCTGATTTCTTTGTCGCCAAGATGGGTTGTGTAGTTCCTGGCGCCATCAAAAATCTGTAGGTCTTGCATAACTTTCTTACCTCTCTTAGAACTGTTGCTATTTCGCGGCCGGGCGCGTGTTGCCCGACCACACGTATAAAACGCACGAGACGTTTACACGCAGGTCGCATGAACACAAATGGATTCATACGTCTGATTGGGCGGTTCTTTCGAGGTGCGGAACTGGAGAATGGGTCGAAACCTACGCTTCGCTCCATTCTCCAATGCCGGACCCCGAACGGCGTCACGATGACAACCGGCCATCAGCACGTGTGTCGGTCCCGTGCAGGGAACCGATTTTGCGAGACAATTACTGCCCAGAAGATAGGGACGCAGATTTTCATGATCTGGATTGATCTGCGCTGATCTTTGTTTCAGTCTTTTATCTACGTCCGCTTGTAGCACTACGTGCGCGGGCACGCAAGCACTTTGCAAAGAGTAGACCCGATTCCGGGAATGGGCCAGCATCTGTCCGCAGGCCGGAGATCGCCTGGCCCATTCCCGGAATCAGCACACGCCCTATCCCCCCGCGCCTTTGACCACCCGGCCCGGTGTCGCGCCCGTGTGTGCGCCATCCCGCAGGACCCGGGCCCCGTTCACCCACACATCCCGCACGCCCACAGATAGCTGGTGGGGATCGGTGAAGGTGGCCCGATCCGCCACCGTCTCCGGGTCGAAGATAACCACATCGGCGTAAAAGCCCTCGCGCAGTTGCCCCCGATCGCGTAGCCCCAGGCGGTCGCACAGGGCGGACGACATCTTGCGCACCGCATCTTCCAACGGAAGCACCTTCTCCTCCCGCACGTACTTGCCCAGCACCCGGCTATACGTGCCATAGGCTCTGGGGTGGTAGGGGCCGGTGGGCGCGGCCCACACCGGGTCCAGCCCGCCGGCGTCGGTGGAGATGGTAATCCACGGCTGCTGCAACTGGCGGCGCAGATTGTGTTCACTCATAGCAAAATAGATGGTGCCGATGCGCTGGCCTTCGGAAACGAGCAGGTCCATCACCGCCTCGGGCCACTCTTTGCCCAGCATCGCCGCAATCTCGGAAAGCTGTTTGCCCACGTATTGCTGGTTCTCCTCTTTCATAAAGCCCGTGGGCATCACCCCATCCACCCCGCACATCTCGGCCATGGCCTCCCACGTGCCGTCCGGGTGCAGGGCAGCGGCCTTGATTTTGGCGCGCATGGCCGGGTCGGCCACATTTTCGTAGAGTTTGTTGCCCGCCGCGGCCCAGGGGGGCAGCACCGACGTCAGCCCTGTGCCCGCGGCAGTGTAGGTGTACATATCTGCGGTGATGTCCACGCCCTGGCTGCGCGCTTCGCTGATGCGCTCCATCGCAGAAGAAAGTTTGTGCCAGTTGCGTTTGCCCGCGGCCTTCAAGTGGTAGACCTCCACCGGCACATTGGCCCGCTGCCCGACGGTTATGGCCTCTTCCAGCGCTTCCAGAAGGGTATCGGCCTCCGAGCGCAGGTGGGTAATGTAAATGCCGTTGTAGCGGCTGATGACTTTGCTGATTTCGACAATCTCGTCCCTATCTGCAAAGCTGCTAGGCGGGTAGATGAGGGCGAAGGAGACGCCGAACGCGCCATCCTCCATCGCCTCGGCTGTCACCCGCTGCATTGTCGCCAGTTCGTCGGCGCTGGGCGGGCGCATCTCCATCCCCATTGCATATTTGCGCAGGCTGCCCCCGCCCAGAAAGGAGCCGATGTTGGGCGAGACGCCCTTTTCCGTCATTGCAGCCAGCCAATCCCCAAAGCGGCTCCAGCCCCGGATGCGCTCCT
>JACQGT010000349.1 GCA_016199425.1 Chloroflexota bacterium | reverse complement strand
CGCGGCAGCCACCCATAGGGGGAAGTCCCGGGCAGCCACGACCAGTCCGATGCCGACGGCCTGCACCCACAACCCGGTGGCGATCATCCATTTGCGGCCCAGCCGGTCGCTCAGCGCGCCGGTGACGAGCTGGCTCATCCCCCACACGCCAGGATAGATAGCGGCGATCACGCCGATGCGCTCCACGCTCAACCCGGCGTCGGCCAGGAAGAGAGGCAGCAGCCCCCACACCATCCCGTCATTCAGGTTGTTGACCAGCCCGGCCTGGCTGGCGGCAAAGAGCGCCCGGTCTTTCCAACTGGTGAGGAGCAGGATTTGGGCGAAGGAAGGGCGGGGGATTGGGGATTGAGGATTGGAGATCGGGGATTGGGAAACAGCAGACGTTACCGAGACCTGCTCCCCGGCCCCTGCTCTCTGCTCCCTGATCTTCGCCTCGTGGCGGGCGTGGCCGTGGGTCTCGTGTACAAAAAAGAGCGAGAAGAACAAGCCCAACAGGGCGAACGCGATCCCCAAATAAAAGGTCTGCGGACGCAGGCCATAGACGGACGCAATGTAGCCGGTGGCCAGGGCGGAGAGCGAAACAGCCACGTAGCCGGCGAACTCGTTGAGGCCCATGGCCAGGCCCCGTTGCTTCGGTCCCACCAGGTCGATCTTCATAATCACTGTGGTGGACCAGCACAGCCCCTGGTTGATCCCCAGCAGCACATTGGCCAGGACAATCCAGCCCCAGCTCGGCGCCCAGATGATGAGCAGGGGCACGGGCAAGCCGACCAACCAGCCCGCCACCAGCAGCCGCTTGCGCCCACTGCGATCGCCCAGCCCGCCCGCGGCCAGATTGGCCAGGGCCTTGACCACGCCAAAGCTGATGATGAACGAAAGGATGACCGTGCGCGAGACCAGGCCAAACTCCTGTGCAGCGATGAGGGGCACGACCGTCCGTTCCAGGCCGACCATCCCGCCCACAAAGGCGTTGACGATGACGAGCAGGGTGAACTGCTGCCAGTTGGCCCGCAGGCCGAGACGAATGGTAGGTGTTGCGTTTGGGGTCATAGTCTGGGTCACGAGCGTCTCCTGGTTACGCGATGGCACAACGATTGGCTCCGGCTTCCCAATCCGTCAGATCGCCTTGCGGCAACAATCCCGCCTCATTGAATTCTACGATGCGCTGGTGGTTCGGCGGGGTGGCCGGGATACGGGCCAGAATCGATTCGACAAAACGCTCTTCCGGCATGTGAAGCAGGGCCACCTGCGCCTTCACCTGCGCCAGTGGCCCAGCTAGCGCCACGCCGTCGAAGGCAATCGGTTCACTGGCATGGCCCGGCAGAACGATCGTCTGTGCGGGCAGGGCCAAGAGTCGCCACAGAGAGCGGTACAGCAAATGCGCTCGGCGACGAGCTTCGTCAGGAGTGGCCTCCAGGTCCGGCCGGCCCACACCGGCCAGGAAAAGCGTGTCTCCCGTGAACAAAGCCTGGCCGTCCAGCAGATAGCAGGTGCTTTCGGGCGTGTGTCCCGGCGTGCGCAGGGCGGCGAGGCGGGCCGGTCCAATCCCAATCTCCTGCCCATCCTGGATGGGAGCGAAGGGATAAACGACCCGCTTCTGCTCCGGCAGGTGGTGGGTCGCGCCACTGCGCTCGGCCAATACACGGCCCCGGGAGAGGTGATCGGCGTGGACGTGGGTCTCGAAAATGTGGGTGATGGTCCAGCCGTTCTGGCGCGCCAGACCGAGATAGACATCCGGCTCCAGAGCCGGGTCAACCACCGCCGCCGTGCGGTCCGCGCCGATTAGGTACGAAAGGCAGCCTTTGCCCGTACGCCGCACCTGCACAACCCGGGCTTTACTGCCCGGCAGCGCGACCTCCGCCTGGTTCCAGGCCAGGCTCCAGCCTTTCATGCCGCCTGTCAGGGAGTGGGCGTCGAACCCCCGGGCGCGCAGTTGTTCGGCTGCCAGCAGGCTGGTTTTGCCCGCGCCGCAGATGGTGACCACCGGCCGATCCGTGGGCAGGTTCAGGGTGGCCAGCGCGTTGGGCCGGTTGGCGTTCAGGGCGTCGTACACATCCACGTGCATGCTGCCCGGGATGGACCACTCGGCCCGTTCATCGGCGCGCCGAATATCCAGCACAGTCACCGGCTGGCTGTGGGCCAACAGCCCTTGCAATGCTTCGACAGAAATCGCGGGTTGAGCCATGTTTTCCTCCCTAAACAATAAATGTGGCTATGTCACCTTATGGTCAATCACTCAGGACGTACCCGGCCTGTTGCCATTCCCACACGCCTTCCTCCAGCCGGGCCACTTGCCGTCCGCGTCCGGTCAGCAATGCCAGGGCCTGGTCGGCCAGAACACAATAAGGGCCGCGGCAATAGGCAACAACGGGCAAATCCGGGGGCAGAGAATTTAGCCGTTGCGCCATATCCTCGAGCGGAAAGGAGAGCGCACCGGAAATGTGCCCGGCGGCGTACTCCACTTCAGGGCGTACATCGATCAGTACCACATCGCCATTCTGTAGTCTCTGTCGTAGCTCCGCCATGGATATCTGCTCGAATTCATAGCGCCGATCCCGATAGGCGTCCAGTGCGTCGCGCACCTCGGCCATCTGTTGCTCGGTCACGGCGCGCAACTCCTGCCACAGCCGGGCCACAGCGTCGTCGGCCAGACGATAACGAATGTAGACGCCTTCCCGCTCGTCAAGGACCAGCCGGGCCTGTTTGAGTCGCTGCAAATGCTGGGAGGTGTTGGCGATGCTCATGTGGGCCACGGCGGCCAGCTCCTCCACCGTGCGCGGGGCCTGGGTCAACAAATCCACCAGTTCCAACCGGTGGGGGTTAGAGAGGGCCTTGCCGATGTGGGCAAAAAACTGGTAGAGGGTCTCTTTCTGTCGGCGTTTATTGTCGATAGAGTTTGGCATTAGATACGGACCTCAATTCTACATTATTCAATAGAATACTTGAATTCTAACACCGAAATGGTGCGTTGTCAACTACAGTTTTGCGCCTGCTCCAGGGCGCGCAACCATCGCAATTGTCCAGACATGCGGGACGGCTCCAGTGACAATTCCCGCTGTAATTGAGCAGTTACCGCACGACGAGAAATGTACGGGGATCAGCGCAGCTATGTGATTTTTTTGGCAAACGCCTGGGTGATGGCACGCGCCGGCGATGTGTTTGCCGGCTTGCCCAGAATCTTCTTGCCGGTCTGGATGTGAATCTCGGCGTTGGGGTTCGTTGTCTGAGGCGGGAGAATCGCAGTTTCGCCTTCTGTCGTTTGGGCCACTACCTGTCCATTTTCGACTATCTCCACCACAAATTGGTCCAGCGAACGGGGTGCGGGGCCTTCGATGTAGTCCCCGTCGGCGGTGAATTTGGAGCCGTGGCAGGGGCATTCGAAGCGATTGGTGGACTCGCTCCATTTGTATAAGCAGCCCAAATGGGTACAGACCTGGTAGATTGCCTTCACCCCCTGCTCGCTGTGATAGAGCCAATAGCGTCCGTCCGGGCTGTTTTGTGGTGAGTTTCCCACATCCGGCAGGCTTTGCGCTGGCCCCCAATCAAACATACCGCCGAACTCGCCGGCGCGGAAACGGGGCATCATAAACATGTAAGTAGCAAGGCCACCCTCGGCACTGATCAACGCCAGGGCTGTTCCCCAGGCATAGGTGAGAAACTCCCGCCGATTGACGCCGGGCGCGCCAACTTTTTCAGCGGCAGATTCGCGCCCCCGATTCTGGGTGGCTGTAGATTGAGACACAGGGGTCATAACGCTCATTTCAGCCTCCGGTCACACGCATACCGACAGATCGATGGCGGTCAGGGTCGGATGGGGCGGGTGGTAGGGCAGGTTCTTGTCCATGCCCACGCCGATCTCCGGTACCTGTGACCCCCGCACCAGCGACCAGAGCCGGCGCAGCATACTGCGAAACGTAGCCGAGGAACAGGGACAGACGGCGCGTGTCGTCCAGGCAAAATGGCGCGGTTCGCTTCTTGTCTTCGTCAAGAGTCGCCTTCAGCCTTTGAACATACCAATCGATTTTCGTCGAGGCGGCTTCGTGGTAGACTGAAGGGCGCGATCCAGAACGGCGCATCCGATCGATGGCATCCGCCGCCATATTTGACCAGCCACGGGAACAGAGTACTCGATGACAGAGGCGCTGCGAGCCTTTTTCGAATATAACTTTCTGATCATCCTATTCATCTACGGCCAGGTCTTCTTTGTGCTGGGTCTGGCCATTGCTCTGCAATCCTGGCGGCACAGCCGGCTGACCCTGGCCCGCAATCTGAACTGGCTGGCGGCTTTTGGCTTCACCCACGGCATCCACGAATGGGGTGATGTCTTCATCCCCATTCAGGCCCAGTATCTGCCCGTACCCTTCATCGATCTGCTGCTGACGGCCCAGCTTCTGGTGCTGGCCCTCTCCTTCGCCTGCCTTTTTCAGTTCGGCGTGGAGAGCCTGCGCCCGCTGCCCGGCCCCTCGCGTTATGTCCGTTATCTGCCCACGGGCGTGTTGACAATCTGGCTACTCTGGATGTTTGGTTGGGCTTTTAACGCTGCCGCCAATATGGAAGCCTGGCATCAACTAGGCAGCATACTTGCCCGCTACAGTATGGGCTTCCCCGGTGGCTTGCTCGCCGCCTATGGCTTGCGCCGTCAGGCCCGCACTGCCATTGTTCCCCTCAAGTTGAACCACATCGCTGCTATGTTGCGGCTGGCCGGGCTGGCGCTGCTGGGCTATGCCATCTTCGGCGGGCTGCTCGTGCCGGCCGGTGATTTCTTCCCGGCCAATCGTCTCAACGAGGAAGCATTACAGGCATGGACCCTGCTGCCGGTTCAGGTCTATCGCAGCTTTTTCGGCCTGTTGTTGATGATCGCGATCTTGCGTGCGCTGGAAGTCTTCCGGGTGGAGTTGGACCGGCGCATCGGCGGCATGGAAGAGAGCCAACTGCTGCTGGCCGAACGCGAACGCATTGGCCGGGAATTGCACGACGGCACGCTACAGACCATCTACGCGGCGGGGCTGCTACTGCGCACCGCCGAGCGCAGTATTGTGCAGGCAAACGACGAAGGTGGATTGGCCCAACTTCGCCAAAGCGTGGACCTCTTGGATCAGGCCGTGGCCGACATCCGCGGTCACATCGGCCAGCTACGCCCCCAGCCCACGGGCCAAAGTCTGGCCGCGGGTTTGCAGGAACTGGCGACCACTTCGCCCCTACGCTCCCTGGCCGAGATCGACCTGCGTCTATCCCTGCCTGCCGAAGTTTCTCTCACACCAGCCCAAGTAGGCCATCTGCTGGCCATTGCCAATGAAGCCATGAGTAACATCGCCCGCCACGCCCAGGCCACACGTGTGGTGCTCTCGTCAAGTGTCGGCGAAGGAATGCTTTGTCTACAGATCGAAGACAATGGTCACGGTCTTCCTGCAGATTTCGTGCTAGGCTATGGCCTGAACAACATGCGCGACCGCTCACGCATGTTGGGGGGCGACATTCGCCTGCACAGCACGCCGGGCAAAGGCACAACCGTGCGCGTCGAGATACCCGTCGAGAATCGTGGAGGAGAAGTGCATGAAACCCATACGTCTACTGTTGGTGGATGATCATCAGGTGGTGCGCCTGGGGCTGCGCACCCTGCTCGACGGCGAACCGGACCTGGAAGTGGTGGGCGAGGCAGCCAGCGCAGCCGAGGCCATGCGGCTGAGTGCCCAGTTGCAACCCGATGTAGTGCTGATGGACATCCGCCTGCCCGATCGCACGGGCATCGACGCCTGCCGGGAGATCCGGCGCGGCCATCCTCACGTCCAGGTCTTGATGCTGACCTCCTATGCCGACGACGAACTGGTGACTGAGGCCATCGGGGCCGGGGCCGCGGGCTATGTGCTCAAACAACTCAGTACGGACGAACTGCTGCGTTCTGTACGGGCCGTGGCCCAAGGCGATGCGGTGCTGGACCCCAAAGTAACCCGCCAGGTGCTGGCCCACATGCAGCGGGCAGAACAGGCAGCCGGGGTGGCTGCCTTTCGCGATCTGAGCGAACGGGAGCTACAGGTGCTGGCTGGGGTGACTGAGGGCAAAAGCAACGCCGAGATCGCCGGGGAGTTGGTTCTGAGTCCCATTACCGTACGCAATCACGTAAGCACAATCCTGGAGAAGTTGGGCCTCTCGAACCGCATCGAGGCCGCCACCTACGCCGTGCGCAATCACATCGAGCAGGTTGTCAGGTGACAGCCACTTTCTACAATGACTGTCACCTGACGTTGCACGCGCAGCGCCCCTGGGATTCCCCCAAGGGCGCTTTGTTGTTTGTCAGTTGCCGGTCTGCCGGTCATCAGGCAGCGGGTCTATTCAAAGGCCTCGAAGACCGGTGGGAAGGTCAGAATCAGGCCCAGGACGAGCAGAACGATAGTCCAGGTTACGATCCGTTGCAGGGCTACGTTCTTGTCCTTCCACATACTGTTCAGCACGAACCAACTGAGCAGCCAAACGATGATGGCGACGCCAGTCTTGCCGGAGAGCGGACCGGCGGGATTGTACCAGTTGAGGGCATTTTTCAAGCCTTCGCTGATCACAGAGCCGGTGGTCATCAAACCGATGACAAAGGAACCGATGGCGCTGGACAGTATGGCGGCGGCGGCGGGACCGTTGGGCAGTTTGTTCTTGGAAATTTGGGCGGTCATAGTGTTTCTCCTATCGAACCAGGCAGGCTGTAGACGATGAATGTGTTTTGGCGGCTAAAGAATGGGGGCTGCTTTGGTAATCAGAGCGCCCATCAGCCCGGCGATACCGGCGGTGAGGAAGGCCAGGATAAAGAGAGCGGTGACAATTTTGCGCAGGTAGCTATCCTCGATCAGGTGGTCGCCGTAGCGCCAGACAATGAAGGCCACAGCCGTCGCCAAAATCGGGGCAAACCAGGCCACGTGTTCCTTCCACTCCATG
>JACQGT010000338.1 GCA_016199425.1 Chloroflexota bacterium | reverse complement strand
GCGCGGGCGATGGCAAGGGCGAGACGGTTGCTGTCGGTGTGGGGGTGTTGATCGGCGATGGGGATGTAAAGCGCAAGCGCTGTCCGACAGCAGCGTTTCCCGTTTTGGAGACAGCAAAGACGATCCCCACAGCAACGAGAAACAGGGCCATGAGGCCCCACATCGAATAATCGGCGCTTCTTTGTCGGTGCTGTCCGCTTTCAGGCTGAACGGGGAGAGCCATTTTGAACTTCCTTTCTGCATTCAATAGGATATTCTGCGATGATTGCGAATCTTTGTCGTATCTCGTTTTGACAGGCGATAGATGATACAATTGGTGTCTTGTCGCTTTATTGTAAAGCTAGAGGAGAGGAATTGATTTGAGCCTTTTCTCCCATTTTTGGGGAAACAAGCACACAAAATCGGCTGAACGGGTGACGGGTATCTTTCTACCAATCAATGCACGTTATCATAGCCTATCAATAATAAAATAGTAAATTAGCGAATTGCCCCGCAAGGAAGGTTTTGATGAAACGAACGATACAAAGACGTATGTTCGCAGGATTGGGTATTGGATTGGCCCTGGCGATGGTTTTGTACCCGTTGCGCGCCTCTGCTGCTGGCGAGGGAAATGAGGAATTGCAGCTCTTTGCCATGGGCTCTGGTCTGCTTGGCGGGCTGGCCATCTTCCTCTTTGGTATGGAGCAAATGAGCGAAGCCATACGCATCGTGGCCGGGCTGCGTATGCGGGATATTTTTGGCTAGCAGAATTTGTCGGATGATGTGGCGAATGCGGTGTTGGAAGCGATGAGCGCCCTCACCGAACTGGAGGCCATCGGGGATATTATGGAAAACAACCTGGCCCACCTGGCCCAGGTCAACGCCGGCGGAACAATCCGCATCACACCGGAGTCGTTGGTGGAATTGAACGGGCTGCACAAGCAGGTATCCCGTGCGCTGACCTCTGCGCTCTCTGCGTTTATTACGGAAAGCGCCGAAGTAGCCGAAGCAGTGATGGGGATGAAGGAGGAGATCAACCGCACGGAAGTGCGCATTCGCGCCTGGAAGGCCCGCCGCTTGCAGGAGACTTTAACGCCGGAGAAGATCGCCAGCTATACGATGCAGGTGGATACGCTGGAGAACTTGAAGCGCATCTATTACCACGCCAAGCGGGTGGCAAAGCTGGTGGTGCGGGAAGACGGTGCCGCCGACTGGGTGCAGGCCGACGACGGAATGCCGGCGGTTGCGGTAGCGGACTGAGAGATCGGGATCTGCCTCCGTCTACTGGCGTCCAAACAGAAACGTGAAACGTAAAACGTGAGATCACCGTCTGATCTCACGTTTTACGTTTCACATTTCCCCTACTTAACCTGCCGGAATTCGCTGTTCTCCACCTGGTAAATCCAAATCTGTGGGTTTGCCAAATCGCCCTTTTCATCAAAGCGCATCTCACCCAGAACGGTGGGAATCCCTTTGCTGCGTAGCGTTTGCGCGATGGCATCCGCTTCCAGCGAATCCGCCGCCTTCACCCCTTCCGCCAGCACTTGCATCGCCACGTAGCCGTTGACCGAATAGGTGTCGGGGTTGCGATACTCCACCGCCTGATAGGCCTCGATCCAACGGGGATCGGCCGCGTTCTCTGGGCTGGGGGCAAAGGCACTGACGTACATCCCCTCGGCCGCGCCATTGGCCTCATCGATGGTGGCCGCCAGGAATGCGCCGTCGCTGGCGAGGATGGGCAGGTCAACGCCAGCTTCATCCAGGGCTGCCGCCAGGTAGGGGGCTTCGATTTCATACCCCGCGTAGAAGAGGGCGTCCACCGCGCTGCTTTGCAGCTTTGCCAGAACTGGCGCGTAATTGCTCTCCCCCTCAGCCACTTCCACCCGCACAGCCTCCACGCCGCCTAGCTGCCCCAGGGCGCTCGCCAGAGACGCAGCCAGCCCTTTGCCGTACTCCGTGTCGTTGTGGACCACCGCCACGTTGCGCGCCTTCATCTGCTCTACCAAAAATTGCGCGTCCACCCTCGCTTGCACAGAGTCGTTGGCGTTGACGCGGAAGAACTTTGTGTAGCCACGGTTGGTCAGACTCTCTTCCGACGCGGTGGGGGTAATGGTAATCAGCCCCAGACTGTCATACTCGCCCAGAGTGGCGTCGGTCTGGCCGCTGTTCAGATGGCCGATAACGCCCAGCACCCGCTCACCCCTGTCGATGGCGCTGCGGATTTCGTCCACATTGGCCAGGGCTAGATCGCTGTCCGATTCGTCGTCCAGAGGGCGCACCACCACCCGGTAGCCCAGCAGACCACCGCTGCGGTTCGTCTCCTCCGCGGCCAGGCGCACCCCGCCCAGCACCGTCTGCCCGCCATTGGCCTGGAAGCCGCTCAACGGCACAGCCACGTAGACGATCACATCGCCTTTGCTGGGCTGGCTGCTGCTTCCGCTCCCGCAGGCGGCTAGAATGAACAAGACGAATAGGAGGAAGCCCAGATAGAATCGGGAAAACGTGGGATGATACATACCAACTCCAATATTCATGCCAGCCAATTCTCCGTCCGCAGTTGGGGAACAGCCTGAAAATCCCGATCCCTTGTCAGAAGAATCAAATCGTGACGTAGCGCCACCGCCGCGATCAACGCATCGACTGTTTCGAGTTGCCAGCCTCGTTTCCTCAAATCGATTCGAAGTTCGGCAGCTACGTCTGCATCCGCCGCATCAAGAGGAAAACAGGGAAAAAGAGGTTGCAGAACCCTCCACGCCGCTCGATTCTGAAGCGCACGCGGTAACAAACTGATACCGACAACCATTTCGGTCACAACCGGTACACAAACTGCAAACTGAGTACCCTCTTCAATCTGACCGAGAACCTGTTCCCGCAATTTGTGCCCGATGGTAACTAGCGGTGAAAGGTGATTCGTGTCAAGCAGATACGTTGGCATGTGTGGTCACTCCAAGCCTTCGGCAATCGCATTGGCTTTCGTGATTGCACGCATTTCTTCCTCCACGGCTGCCCATTGTCTTGTCCAAACTTCCTCGTCAAAGTCTGGGGCATCCGGTGGGTCACTCAGTGCTTCTCGCCACGCACGAATATCTACTTTATCAGGCAAAATCAATGTAGGCGGAAGGTTTTTTGTCCGGGCCACCACTTCTTCCAGCGTTGGAGTGGGATCGTCCAGAACGTCGTCGAGCAGATGAGCCGCCATTTTTTCCACAGACCATTTGATGGCTTTGGCCCGCTTCTCCAGTTTCACTTGAGTTTCGTCTGGCAATAAAATTGTGAGTGTCATTTTACCTCCTGTCCTGAAGAAGTTCGACTTTTCAGAAAAAGTCGAACTTCTGTCTCGTCTATCCCAACCCCTCGGTACGGTAATTATACACGTCGTTGATGCTTGCCACCAGATCGTTCAGCCGGTTGACCTGCCCCTGAATGTCCGAACGCAGACGTTCGGTCTGGCCGCTGGCAATGTCCTGCGCGTCCACCAGCCGCACTTGACTGTAGACCGTCGCCAGGGCGGTCAGGCTCTGGTCCATCTGCAATTGGGCCTGGTGCATCCGGTTGTGCAGCTCCTGCAACGCCTGCAATTGGGTGCGTTTGCCCGCCAGCACATCGCCCATCTGTGTGCGAATCTGTTCATTGCCCTCCAGCTTCAGCCGGGCTTCCAGCGTCTCCACCTCTTTGGGAACCGTCGAGCGCTCCCGGGCCAGCAGGCTGTCCTGCTTGTAGGCGTCCAGCCGCCGGGCCAGGGCAAAGATATTCGCCACCCAGTCGGTAAGCTGGCCGGCGGTATCTTCCAGCCGGTCGCGCAGAATGCCGGGCCGTTGGCTCTGGATGAGCTGCTCGATGCGCCGCTGGTATTCCATCCCCTTTTCCACGTCCTGGCGCAGTTTCTCGTCCCGAACCTCTTTGGGGTTGAACTCCTGCTGCATCAGGTCGGTGAGAATTTTGGCGTTGGCGTCGGCGTCGGTCAGGCTGGAATAAACAATCGCCGCCACGCCGATGACGCCCAACAGCAGCCAGCCCCAGGCCGGCCAGCCCGGAATGGGCCGCCGGTAGAGGACGGTCAACATCAGCGCGCCCGCGATGACCACCGCATTCTCCCAGCGGAAGAAGGCGTATTGGAGCAGGAGGGATTGGGCTTCTTTTTGGAGATCAGAGCGTCTGGTTGTAGTCATTCGATGTGGGATGATACCGCCGGGCTATCTTACGATTTTGCTTACGATGCAGAAAGGACGATTTCTCGGCTACGAATTTGAGTCAGATTTGCCCACAGAAGCCGCTATGCGAGTACGAATTGTCACAGAAAGTTCGCCATTTGCACTGAATCACACAGAACTTTTG
>JACQGT010000058.1 GCA_016199425.1 Chloroflexota bacterium | reverse complement strand
CGCGCACTAGGCCAAACTATGCGACCTCTCCATATGGCAAGGAGTATACCACAGGGGCGGGAGGGGAGACAAATTGAAGCGGGATATTGCGTGTTGCGTGTTGCGTATTCGGTTGAGTGGCTTGACCGACAGCCGTATGACCGGGAATGATAGGATGGTGCGAATGGTTGGCGTGCAGGGATGTCCCTCAGAATCTGTATAGTATTACAGACTCTGACAATCCGTGTACATCCGTGTTCTTATTTTCGCATCAGGCAATCTCCAATCCCCAGTCCCTACTCTCCAAAAAAACGCATCTGTCGCCAGCGGGCGTTGGGATTGGCCACCGCGGCCAGTTCGGCTTTGGCCTGTTCTACCAGCTCCGGCTGGGTGAGCAGATCGACCGCCGTCATGGCCAGCGCCTTTGCCGCCCGCAATAGGGCCTGGTTGCCCCGTTCGCTGGCCGCGGCCACGGCAAACTCTGGCGTGTGGGGGCCGCCTTCGCCGGGATCGATGATGGGAATATAGGGGTGAATGGCAGGCAGCAGATGGCTGACATTGCCCATATCGCTGGAGCCTTTGCGCTCGTTGGGGTCCGGTGAGACGACCGTCTCGCCCACTGCGCCCACATTCTCGGCAAAGAGACGGGCCAGAGTCGGGTTGGGGATGCGGTGGGCGTAGTGGCGCTGGTGGGTCGCCTTCATTGTCGCCCCCGCAGCCAGCGCGCCCGCCTCGGCGCAGCGGATCACCTTTTCCACCACATCCAGGGATTCGTCGGATGTGGCCGCGCGCACGCTGAACTCGGCCCGGGCGTAGTCGGGCACAATATTGGGCGCTTTGCCCCCGTGGGTGATGATGGCGTGGATGCGCACATCCGGCGTCAGATGCTGGCGCAGGGCGTTGATGTTGTTGAAGGTCTGGATACAGGCGTCCAGCGCGTTGATGCCCTGGTCCGGCGCGGCCGCGGCGTGGGCTGCTTTGCCGTGAAACTCAAAGACCAGTGAATTGGAAGCAATAGAGCCCCGGGCCACCATCGCCTTTGCGCCGGGATGAATCATCATCGCCGCGTCCACATCGGCGAAGATACCCCGCTCGGCCAGGATGGCCTTACCTCCGCCCCGCTCCTCCGCGGGCGTGCCGATGAGTTTGACCGTCCCGTGCAGTTCATCCCGGATGGCCTGGATAGCCAGGGCCGCGCCGGTGGCTGCCGTGCCGATGATATTGTGGCCGCAGGCGTGGCCCAACCCCGGCAGCGCGTCGTATTCGGCCAGAAAGGCGATGGTGGGTCCCCTGCCGTTGGCGCTGGTAGCCACAAAGGCCGTGGGCAGCCCGCCCACTCCCCGCTCCACCGCGTAGCCGTGGCTTTCGGCGGTGTCGGCCAGCAGTTTGGACGACTCGAACTCCTCAAAAGCCAGCTCCGGGTTGGCGTGGATGGTCTGGCTGATGTGGATGAGGCGCGGCCCGATTTCGTCGATGTAGTCGATAATCCGGGCTTTGAGGTCGTTGGGGGAGGCTGCCATTGGGTGTTTCTCCTTCTGCGCAGGCGTAAAACGTGAAGCGTGAAAACGTCGGACGATCTCACGTTTCACGTTTCCTTTGGACGTGATGCAAGCTGACTGCCTGCGTTACTTGAGTTTGCGCGGGTCCAGCGCGTCGCGCAGACCGTCGCCGATATAGTTGATGCTGATCACAGTTAGAAAAATCATCAGGCCGGGGAAGACCGCCATCCACCAATTGCCCTTGCGCATCTCGTCCTGGGCCGCGTTGAGCATATTGCCCCAGGTGGGGGTGGGCGGCTGCACGCCAAAACCCAGAAAGCTCAGACCCGACTCGGAGATAATCGTCCCGGCCACCAGCAGCGTGGCGGCCACGATAATCGGCGTGGCGGTGTTGGGTAGGATGTGGCGGAAGACAATGCGCAGATTGCCGATGCCCAGGGTGCGGGCTGCTTCCACAAACTCCTTCTCCTTCAGGCCCAAAAACTGACCCCGCACCAGCCGTGCCACGCCGGTCCACGAGAGCACACCCAGGATCAGCACAATGCCCCCCACATTGCCGTTGGCTTTGAGCAGGGGTACATCCAGACTGCGTAAGAGCAGGGACATAATAATCAGCATAAAGAGCCGGGGCAGGGAGATAAAAAGATCGGTCAGACGCATGAGCGTATCGTCCACCCGTCCGCCGTAGTAGCCGGCCAGCGCGCCGATGACCGTGCCGATGGTGATGCCCAGCGCGGTGGCAGCCAGACCGATGGAGAGGGAGACCCGTCCGCCGTAGAGCAGCCGGGTGAGCATATCCCGCCCTAGGGTGTCCGTGCCCATTGGATGTTCCAGACTGGGCGCTTCCCGCCGCTCCCGCATACTGCTCCGTTCTGGATCGTAGGGGCTGAGGATCGAAACGAAGACCGAGCCGAAGATAAGGACCAGCAGCACCACCGAAGCGGCCATGGCCATCTGGTGGCGGCGAAACTGATTCCACATCATACTGCCCAGGGTGCGCTGCTCGGCCATGCGCATACCCAGGCGGTCAGGGGTGATAGTAGTTGAGGCCATAGTGAGTCCCTGCAGTGAATCTGAGTCTTGCCCTGCAATCGATTGATGTCAATGGAACGTGGTGCGCGAAACGCGAAACGTGAGATCACATCACGCACACTCACGTTTCACGCCTGGATGGATCTGCCACGGATATACCCACCCAACACCCGGCGCGGCTGACGAAATACGGAATACGCAACACGCTCTACTCGTAGCGCACCCGCGGGTCGAGAAAGGCGTACATAATATCCGCCAGCAGATTGAAGAAGATAATCAGCACCGCGTTGATCATCACAATGCCCATGAGCAGGGGATAGTCCACCCGCTGCGCGCTGCGGAAGAAGAGGCGGCCCATCCCCGGCCAGGAGAAGATCGTCTCGGTAAAGAGCGCGCCGCCAAAGAGACCGGGCATCTCCAGGGCCATAATCGTAATGATCGGCGTGATGGCATTCTTCACCGCGTGACCGATCACAACCCGGGACTCGGCCAGCCCTTTGGCCCGGGCTGTGCGCACGTAGTCCAGGTGAATCACCTCCAACATCTGGCCGCGCATATAGCGGGTGTAGGTCCCCGCGCCAAAGAGGGCCAGCATCAGCACAGGCAGAATCATATGCTGCGCCCGCTGCCAGAAGGTGGGATTGTCCACGCCGTAGGGGGCCATACCGCCGCCGGGCATCAGGGGCGTGCAGTCCGGGCAGTCAAAGAGATTAGACCAGGCAAAGCCAGTGCTGGGGCTGGCTGGATTCTTCAGCCAGACATTGAAGACAATAATCAGAATAAGACCGAACCAGAAGATAGGGATGGCCTGGCCCACAAAGGCGAAAAATGTGGCGATATGATCGAAAAGGGAGTATTGCTTGAGCGCGGAAAGAATCCCGATGGGCAGGGCGATGAGCAGTGTGAAGATAAAGGCCACTACCATCAGTTGTAGAGTATTGGGCAGCCGGTCGCCGATCTCGTTCAGCACAGGCCGCCGGGTCGCGCTGCTATAGCCCCAATCCCCCTGCACAATCAGCCCGGCCCAGCGCAGATAGCGTTCGTGGATGGGCTGATTCAGTCCTAATTGCTCCTCCAGCCGGGCCAGATCTTCTGGCGTCAGGTTGGGGTTCTCCTCAAAGGCCGACATCGGCCCGCCCGGGGCCAGGGAGATCAACCCGAAGACAATCATACTGATCAGCACGAGCAGGGGAATGGCGAGGAGGAAACGGCGGATGACGTAATTGGTCAAGTATGCCTCCCGGCGGAGAGAGTGAACAGTAATCAGACGGTAGGGGGAGCTGATCACTGATTACTGTTCACTGTTTACCTCTTACTTACTGAATGTCCCACTCCTCGGCGTTCCACGTCTGGTTGCCCCAGGGGTTCACCTCGAAGTTCACCACATGCAACCGGCTTAGATGCACGTCCGAGCGGTCGTAGAGATAGATGTGGGGCAGTTCGGCGGCGATCTGCTCACAGGCGATCTGGTACTGGGCCTTGCGTTCAGCCTCGTCCGGGGTTGCGCCGGCCGCCTCGATGGCCGCGTCCGCGGCGGCGTTCACCCAGCGGCTGTAGTTGAAGCCGGCGCCGCCATTGCTTTCCAGCGGCATTTGGCTGGAATGGAAGTAGCCGAGCATCTGGCTCTGGGGATCGATGCCGTCGCTGGTGGTGTACATCAGCACGTCGTAGTTGCCACGCTTGCGGAAAGCACCGCTGGACCAGGAGCCAAACAGCTCCGAACTGGGCACATTTTCGATGTAGAACTCCAGCCCAATATCCCGCATCATTTCGATGATCAACTGCTCGGTTTCCTCGCGTAGCTGATTGCCGGTGGTGGTCTGGAGTTTCAGGCGTAGGGGTGTGCCCGGCTCGGCATATTTACAGCCGTTGCATTCGCGGATGCCGTTGCCGTCCGCATCGGTCCAGCCCGCTTCTTCCAGCAGAGACATCGCCGTCTCCGGGCTGTACTCGGCGGTAGGAATGTCACACTTGGCCCAGCCGATGCTCAGCTCGCTGACGCCCACTGTGGTTGCGCCGAAGAGAAGCTCATCCACCAGGAATTGCTTGTCGATGCCCGCGTCGATGGCCTTGCGCACCAGCGCATCCCCCAGAATGGGGTGGGGATTGTTCAGCGGGTCATCGGTGGCGTCCAGGGTGGGATCGGCCAGATTCAGCACCAGCCGCTCGGTACCGGGGCTGGATTTCTTGTTGACGACAACGTTGGGATTTGCCTCAAATTCGGGCACGTCCGCTTCGGTCAGGTCCCACAGAATGTCGATCTCGCCGGAGGTGATGAGGGCCTTGCCCACTTCCCGGCTGGGGATGATGCGCACGATCACCTGCTGGACTTTGGGCTTGTCCGGGTAGTCCCGGTAGTTGGGATTGGCAACCAGCGTGATGTGGTCGCCGTTGACCCACTCCTTCTGCATAAAAGGGCCTGTGCCCACCAGATTCCAGTTGTATTCCCAATTCTGCATCTCCGCAGTGGGGCCTGTGGCGTGGCGGGGCATAATCGCGCCAAAGAGAGCCAGATAGGGCGCGTAAAATTCGCTGAATTGGATGGTCACCGCGTGGTCGCTGTCGCAGGTAACGCTCGCAATTTTGTTGTAGCCAGTAGTACTCACCGCGCCGCTGGCCGGGTCGGTAATGGCCTCGAAGGTGAAGAGAACGTCGTCACAGGTGAAAGGTTCGCCGTCGGACCAGACCACATCCTCCAGCAGATTGTACTTGACGGTCAGGCCGTCTTCCGAGACCAGCCCGTTGGCGATGCTCGGCACTTCCTGCGCCAGTTGCGGATAGCGATTGCCGCCCGGATCCACGCCCAGCAGACCCTCGACGATGAAAGTGCTGGCTTCACCGGCTGCGGTCTGGGTGGCGATGAAGGGATTCAGAATCTCCGGCTCTTGATAGAGAGCGAAGATAATCTGTTTGTCCTTCGCGGCTGGCGCGGTTTCGGCTGCGGGCGCTTTGGTGGCTTCGGCAGCGGGCGCCGCTGCCTGGGCCGGGGCGCTGCTGGGCGCGGCGGGCTGGGCAGCCGGACAGGCCACTAATACCAGCGCCGCTGCCAGCAACAGCACCAAAAGAGTGAACGATCGACTAGCTACCCGACAGTTTTAACAAGCACCGGTTGTTAGGCCCAGCGCAGCAGGGAAGT
>JACQGT010000346.1 GCA_016199425.1 Chloroflexota bacterium | reverse complement strand
CTCAAATCCCTCAAATCCGTGTCCTTCTTTTTTCAGATCAAATGCTCGTCCGCGTTCCATTTCGAATCCGTGCAAATCCTTTCAATCTGTGTCAA
The DNA here is from genome assembly GCA_016199425.1 of Chloroflexota bacterium. Taxonomy (GTDB): domain Bacteria; phylum Chloroflexota; class Anaerolineae; order Caldilineales; family Caldilineaceae; genus JACQGT01. The sequence goes on along the minus strand of JACQGT010000346.1, from coordinate 11,917 downwards.
TCCGTGTCCTTCTTTTCAGATCAAATGCTCATCGAGCAGTTGGGGGCCGGGGCCGGGACGGCTGATGATGACCCGTTCCACACTACGCAGCGCGGACAGACGGGTTTCGACCTCCGGCGCGCTCTCTGCCGCACAGATCAGATGGACGTTCGGCCCGGCGTCGATGGTGAAGTAGACGGCCAGCCCGTCCCCCTGCCGCCAGCGGCGCACGGCCTGGAGTATTTCCAGCGTGCCCGGCTGCCAGTAGAGCAGGCTGGGGCTGCTGGTCATCATCACACTGTGCATAGCCAGCGCGTCCAGTTCGATGACAGGACCGAGGCGGTGGATGTCCCGCCCGGCGATGGCCCCACGCACCTCTTCCAGCCAACCGCCCACGTGGGTAATGCGCCCATTCAATAACGGGCTGCTCTTTGCCAGCAGGTGACCGCCCGCGCTGCTCAGCTTCTTCTCCTCACCGCTGACCACCGCCACCAAATCCCGCAGATCCCAGTGTTCCGGGCCGTAGAGGGGGACGGCCACGCTGTCCGCGTCGCTGCTGCCCTTCTCCCATTCCACAAAGCCGCCAAAGAGACTGCGGCTGGCGGAGCCGCTGGAGCGTCGGGCAAGGGCCGAAAGCCGGGTGGGATCCATCTCCAGACCCAGCGCCGCGCAGCCCGCCACCGTCAGCGCCGCGAAACCGCTGGCCGAGCTGGCGATCCCCGACGCGGTGGGGAAGTTGTTACGGCTGGTCACCCAGGCCCGCCACATCACCCCGGCCAGACCGCGCAGGATGTCCAGATGGCGAGTCAGCCGCTGGCTGCGGGCTGGGGACTGGGCTACGCCGTCCAGGACAAAAATGTCGGTTTGCAGCGCGCCTGTCTCGTCCCAGGCCACCGTCGTCGTTGTATGGGCGTCGGCCAGAGTCATACTGATGGAATTGCTCAGAGGGATGTTGAGAGTTTCGTCGGCCACGCCCCAATATTTGATAAAAGCGATGTTACTGCCGGCGCGAACGGTTGCAATGCTCATTGCAGTTCCCGCTCCGCCTGCTGCTCGAAACGGCGCAGGAGATCGTCGAGAAGTTCGTCGTGGGCGTGGAAGTGGATGATCACCCCGTCGTCCGTGGCCTCAATGCCAGCCTTCCAGCCGATCCCCTCCACCAATTCCAGTTTGTCCACAACGCCCGCGCCCAACCGTTTGAGAACAGTTTCCGCCTGTTCCGGGGAGAGGCCGGGAAAATCCAGGGATTCGGTGTCGTACATTGCGTCGCTTTGAAAGCGGGGATCGTGGCGGTCTTCGGCATCGCCCAGGGAAGGTGCGCTGATAGGCATACAAGTCTCCTTAGAAGTGAAACGTAAAACGTGAGACGTGAGAAATGAAACGTGAGACGTGAGATTACGTCCATACTCTCACGGTTACTTCGATGAACTCAGTACAAGTCACTCCTCACGTATCTTCTCACGGCCCGATCGTATCCAACAGGGGCATTCCGGCGGCTTCGCCCGCGCCCAGCATCTGCAAGAAGCGGGGGACCAGCGCGTGCAATTCGGCGATGCGCTGGGCGGGACTGGCGTTGGGCGCATGAATGCGCCCGCCCGCCATTGTGTCGTGGCCGCCCGCCGTGCCGTTCTTGCCCACGATGGCGCGCACAATGCGTCCTGCCTGGGCGTTGGCTCTGTCCGCCCGCACGGAAATCACCAGACGATCCTCGAAGATACCCAGACAGATGGCCCAGGAAACGTCTTCCATGCGCAGCATCAGATCTGCGACTTCCGAAGCCATATCGGGACGTTGCATCTGGAAGAGCAGACTCACCGATATATAACCCGTGCAGGGCTGCCCACCCCCGTTCGTCTCGTTCTGGTCATCGTCTTCTTTTGCCTTTCGATCCGCCCGTTTCGAGTCTGCGCAGCGGTAGAGCATTGTGCTCATCAACGCGTCGCTGATGCCGCGGAAGTAGGAGCGGGGCAGTTGAACGTGTTCGATCTGGTTGAGCAGTTCCGTGTCTACGTAGTTGCGCAGAGCCGAATACGCCCAAATGTCCAGATCGGTGGTATGGCGGCTCAGCCCTCGGGTGTCGGACTTGACGCCGTAGAAAAGAGCGGTTGCCAGTCTGTCGTCGATCTCCATCTCTGCGCTTGCCACATACTCGGCCAGAAGAGTGGCGGTCGCGCCAACCTCCGGGCGTACGTCGTGGATCACGGCGCGTATCTGGCTACGCCGGGGTGGGTGGTGATCCACGGCCAGAATCACCTGCTCCTGGGGATAGTCAATCTCGTAGAGCAGATGGTTGCCGGCGCTGAGTTGGGTGTCCACCAGCAGAATCGCATCGTAAGCAGCCAGGGCTGTGGCAGCTTCAAAGGTAGGAATGCGCAGGGCGTGGGGGACGAGCAATTGGGCCATCGTGCGGTTTTCGGCCCGGCCAATCATCCCGCCGTGGCCCAGCGTCACGGACGCGGCGGGCAAGAGATGGCGGATCAACCGTTGCAACGCGTAGCCGGCGGCGATGGCGTCCGGGTCCGGGTCGTTGTGCATCAGCACAAGAGTATTGCGCCGGTCGCCCAATAGAGTGCGCAACTGTTGCATACGCCGTTCACCAGCGCTCTTGCGCTGGGCGCTGAAATCCACGGGAAGGGAGAGTTGGGGCAAGGAAGCATCCGTTCTGCTGCGATGAAGAGCGCCGGGTGCGCCTATTATACCCGCATCTGTCCCACAAAAAAAGAACCGGCTCCAATATCCATCCGCTCAAATCGAAATTTCGTAGATCGCCATCATCACCAGCAGAAAATCATAGAGGCCGTGGGCAATGGCGCTGGTCGTCGTATTGGTGCGGTTGCGCAGCACACCAAAAGCCGCGCCCAGCACAAAGACGATCAGCACCCCATCCCAGCCGTATTGAAGCGCGTGCATACTGGCAAAGAGCAGATTGGAGAGGACGATACCCAGCCGGGGCTGGAGCACCCCGCGCACGCCCAACTCCTCGCCCAGCCCCGCGCTGATACCGAGAACGACTGCCCCCACCGGTGTAAAGGCAAAGGCGATGAGTTTGCTAAAAGCCTCACCATCTGTGCGCGACCAGCCCAGCGCCTCCCATAGCAGACCGACGCCTTTGTCCAGATAGGTTGCCACAAAGACCAGCACCACCGCCACGACGATACCCAGAGCAATCTGCCGGCCTGTAAGCCGCACAAAACCCAAGCGGCGCAGACTGGCCGCAAAGTCCCGCCGCACGCCGTAGCCCACGGCAAAGATCGCCAGAGGAAGCGTCCACACCAGCACGTAGACCGTCGCCAGCAGATTGCTCTGCGCGTCCAGGCTGCCGGAACTTTCGGCGAATTGTAAAAACGTTTCCGAGAGCAGAGGCGGCATCCCCGTGACGATCAGCGGAGCCAGGAGCGTCAGCGACAAACTAACCACCAGCGCCAGCGCCATCCCGTGGACAAACGAGCTGGGGTCCAGGGGTAACACCCGGCCAACCCTCCGGCGCACAGGCGGCAGCAGCGCGGCAATCCCCAGGAGCAGGCCGAGAGCCGAGATGCCCAGCACGCCGCCGACTGTGCCCAAATCCAGCGCGTTCAACGCACCGCCACCCATCGCATTCAGATCGATGGCACCCGATGCCATTAGCGTGAAACTGACGACCCCCAGCGCGGCCAGCCCGAGCAATCCCAGCCACCAGAATACGGCCAGAATTTTGGCCGCGTCGTTGCGTTGGCCCAGATAGGCCAGCAACGCCAGCAGCACAAACGGAATGTAGAGTATCCCTGTAGATGCAAACGAGCTTGCCTCGCCCCCCAGGGCAAAGCCGACAGGCAGGATCAGTAGCATCAGCACATAGCCAAGAACGGCAGGCCAGCGTTGGCTGGGCGGGGCGTCAGCCGACGAGGAGAGAGTTTCGGGTGTGGTGAAGGTCATAAGTATCTCCGGGCAAGGCAACGAGACAAAAATCGGTGGCAGAAGTATACCACAGACGCGCCGGCTGATTCCGAGATCAGTTTGGGGGTGCTCCGGTCGGGTCCGTGACCCGACCGCCGCCGGTCACGGACCGGCGGGGAGCAATCGTGTCCCCCCAATCTGAAGTAGACCTATCGGTTGCCACCAGTTGCCCTCGTACCCGTTCCTGGCTATAATGCCCAGAGATAGACGATACCCCGTTCTTTCCAGTAGCCCATAGGAGCCAACAATGCACACGATCCCTGCGCCCGTTCTTACCGACTTTGCGGCCCGTATCTTCCACGCTGCGGGTGTACCCGCCGCCGTAGCCGATCAGGTGGCTGCCTCGCTGGTCGCCTCCAATCTGGCCGGCCACGACTCCCACGGCGTCGTGCGGGTGATGCAATATCTGGGCGCAGTGGAGCGGGGCGAGACCGACGCCCGCGCCACGCCCGCTGTCACCCACGAGACGCCGGTGATGGCGGTCATCGACGCCCGGCGCAGTTTTGGACAGGTGGCCGCCTCTTTTGCCATCCGCACGGCGATTGCCAAAGCGCGGGATGCGGGAATCGCGGCGGTGACCCTCTACAACAGCTCCCACGTGGGGCGGCTGGGCGAATGGGTGGAGATGGCCGCGGCGCAAGGAATGATCGGGTTGGCCTTTTGCAACGGCGGGCGCTCCGGCGGGATCGTGGCCCCCTACGGCGGCGCGGCCCGGCGTCTGGGCACAAACCCCATTGCGGCGGCCGTGCCTCTGGCCGATCGCCCGCCCTTTGTGCTGGACTTTGCCACCAGCGCCGTGGCCGAGGGCAAAGTACGGGTGGCCCGCAACAGCGGCAAAGAGATTCCCACCGGCTGGGTGCTGGACAAAGAGGGCAACCCCACCACCAACCCCGCGGACCTCTACGAGGGCGGAATGCTCGTGCCCGCCGCCGGGCACAAAGGCTACTCCCTGGCTCTGCTGGTGGACCTGCTGGGCGGGATGCTCACCGGCGGCGGCTCTGCGCCCCAGGCAGGCACGATGCAGAGCAACGGCGTCCTCTTCATTGTGCTGGCTATCTCTGCCTTTCGCACGCCCGACGAGTTCTCCACGGAGGCAGGGGCAATGGTCGAGCGCATCAAATCCACCCCGCCCGCGCCCGGTTTCAGCGCCGTCCTCCTGCCCGGCGAGCCGGAACAGCAGAGCGCGGCCCAGCGCAGCGCCAACGGCGTCCCTCTGGACGACGGGACGTGGGCGCAGTTGGTGGCCGAGGCCGAGCGGTTGGGGGTGGAAGTGCCGGGGTAAAACAAAAAATAGTGAATGGTGAATAGCGAATTGAGAATTGTGAATGGACGGTTCACCCGAAGCCGTTCCTGTGCCCCACCAATTTGGTCAACGAAATATCCAATACCCAGGACAATCCCAATGACCCCCAACCTATCTTCCCCCCTGCGCCACGCCGTCATCGGTGTGGGCGCGGGCATTTTTAGTCTACACCGGGCCGGGCTGACAACGGAGGGCGTGCAGGTGGTCGGTGTCTCCGATGTGGTACACACGCCGGGGCAGGAGCGGGCCGACGAACTGGACTGCCCCTTCTACACGGATCACCGGCAGATGCTGGCCGAGACAAAGCCGGATGTGACCGTCATCATCACCCCCCACCCCTTCCACGCTTCCCTGGCCATCGACGCGCTCAACGCGGGCAGCCACGTGCTGGTGGAGAAGCCCATCGCCGTGCAGGTGGCCGATGCTGATGGGATGATTGCCGCGGCCGATGCCAACAACCGGCTGCTGGCCGTCAACTTCCAGCACCGCTTCCGCCCCGACGTGCAGGCCATCGCACGGCTCATCCACAGCGGCGGGCTGGGGCGCATTCAGCGGGTGACGGGTGTGCAGCCCTGGCTGCGCACTGCGGCCTATTTCCGTCAGGCTGGCTGGCGGGGCACGTGGAAGGGCGAAGGCGGCGGTGTGCTGATGAACCAGGCCCCCCACGACCTGGACCTGCTCTGCTATCTGGTGGGGCTGCCCAGCCGCCTCTTTGCGCTGACCCGCACCCGCTTCCACGCCATCGAAACGGAGGATACAGTCACGGCTGTGTTGGAATGGCCCGACGGCGGCCAGGGCACGCTCTATTTCAGCACCACCGACTACGGCCCCCGCACGCTGGAGATTGCGGGCACGGGCGGCGTGGTCAAGCTGGGCGAGGGCGCGCCCGTCCTGGAGCGCTTCTCGCCGGACCTGCTGACCCACATGGCCGAGAACCCCGGTCCCTTTGCCCGCCCCCAGAGCGAAGTGGGCGAACTTCCCCTGGCCGAGACCGATGTCCAGGGCCATCTGGCCGTCTACAAAGACCTGCACCGGGCTATCCGGGAGGGCGACGCGCCCCTGGCCGATGGCCGCTCCAGCCGGGATTCCCTGGAACTGGCGAATGCCATCATCTACAGCGGGCAGACAGGACAGCCGGTCGATCTGCCCCTGGACCGGGCGGCGTATGCGGGGATGCTGGCGGAGGTGATTGGGAAGGCGGCGAAATAAGATGACTTCCGAAGCTGAAGCCTGTGTTCCTGCTCCACTTGTCCCGGATGGATTCAATCCAAAGTGCCTCCTGCCCTATGGATTGACTGTGGAGTACGTGCGTCAGGCAATGGGAGAATTTCTGGAGTTTCTGGATTTCATCAACCAGCAGCTCTATACGAAGAATCTGCCGCGGCTGGAGAGCTTTTTGATGCCCGCCAATTTCAGCAGCATTGTGGGAGAGTTTATGAACCTGACGATCCCGAACTACTGCCCAGGTCTTGTGCGCAATCAGTATCACAACGGACATCCTGACCTCATTCCGGCGGGAATGTTTCCAAACAACTCGACACAATACGCGCACGAAGGGATCGAAATCAAAGGGTCGCGCCACTCTTCCGGGTGGCAGGGACACAACCCAGAAGCTGTCTGGTTGATGGTGTACAACTTTGACAGTAATACGTCGCGGGACAGCGGACTAGGTATTCCTCCCAAGCCGTTCCGATTTTTGGGTGTCTATGCGGCGAAGTTGGAGGAGAGCGATTGGAATTTCTCAGGCCGCAGTGAAAGCAGCCGACGAACCATCACAGCCAGTGTCAATCGCTCAGGTGTGGGGAAGATGCGAGATAATTGGATATACGAAGACTTACCCCACAAGGAGGGATAGTTGGGAGTCGGCAGTTGCCAATCCGGCGAGGGCAGGAATGGCGTCTTTGCTCATCGCAAAATAGTCCAGGTGTCGTTCGATGCCGATACAGGCATAGCCGAGGGATTCCGCAGCCGCGACTGTTGATCCCGAACCCATAAACGGTTCCAAGACGATACCTTCTCCGAGAGGTAAGGATGCATAGACAATTTGCCGCAGAAAGGATTGGGGTTTCAGGCTCGGATGATCGGCGATTGTCCGCTCACGCCGGGGGGTGCGCTCGCTTTGGATGAGGTCCTCAAAGGGATTGCCATCGGGTTTGCGGCGTAGACCACCAGTCTGGTACTCGTTGAGACAGTCGCTGACCCGCATCCCTTTGGGCAGCGGCTTGCGAAAGAGTCCCCACGGCTCGTAGCCGCCGCGGGGCATCGAGCAGACGTCGGGGAATTCCTGCTCGGCATTTTTGGGTCTGTCTCCCCCGCGCAGAGTACGCACAGTCCGAATGATCTGCCCGCGAAATTCAAAGCCGGCTTCTGTAATGGATGCAAAGACAATTTGAGAGAGGAAAGAGTTGGAAGCGAGGAAGACGTGACCGCCAGGGCGCAGCACGCGTAGCACCGTCTCGCTCCATTCGTGAAAATAGGTGTAGACGCGGTCGCGTTCTTCTTGGGAAAGAGCGGTGAAACGGGGCAGCGGGGCGCGCTGATGGCCGTCAAAGGCAGGGGGGATACGCCAGATGCCGCCGTTGCCATTCTCCCGTTTGTTTAGCTGGTCAAAATCGTACTCTTTCACCCCATAGGGTGGGTCCGTCACCACAGAGTGGATGCTCTCGGCAGGAATAGCGCGCATCCACTCGAAGCAGTCGGCGTGGATGGCAACCGACCGGTTGAATTGATGAAAGTCGTAGTTTTGTGTAAATTGAGGTGGAAGAACTGGATTGGCGTTGCTCATTCTCTGACGTTCCTTCTGTTACGCAAGCGGACGACCCAAATCGTAGAGGGGTGACTGTTCACGCACCAAACGCCCGAATTCCTGGCGTGTGGTTTCGCTGGCCGCCAGAAGCGCTTCAAAATCGGAGAGACTCAGCAAAATCGCCTGGGAAGCGTGACGACGCTTAATAATGTAGCGTACATCGTTTTGCACCACATCGTCCAGAATGCGCCCGAAATTGTTTTGCGCTTCGGTGGAAGCAATCGCCTTTGTCGTCACCGCAGTTTCTCCAATTGTATGATTTGGCTAGATTAGCTAAATCATACATCTATTTTATCCAATTGTCAACGAGAGGATGTGACTCAAAATGCAATTCGGCGTCTGTACCGGCATAGAGAATACGGAAATCGCCCGGGCCGCGGGCTTTACATTCATCGAGCCGACTGTACGCTCGCTCCACGGGAGCAAGGATTTTGTGGTGATCCAGGCGGCCCACGCGGCCGCAGAGCTGCCCACCCCCACTTTTAACGTCTTCGTCCCCGGCGAATTGAAGATCACCGGCCCGACTGCTAACCTTTCCCAACTGCAAATTTACGTGGCCGAGTCTCTGCGCCGGGTGCAGGCCGTGGGCGGGGAACTGGTCGTCTTTGGCAGCGGCGGCGCACGCAATATCCCCGACGGCTTCAGCCGGGACGCAGCCTGGCAGCAGCTCATCGACTTTCTGCGGATGGTGGCCGACGAGGCCGACAAAACTGGTGTGATGATTGCCATCGAGCCCCTCAACCGGCGGGAGAGCAATATCCTCAACAGTGTGGCGGAAGGCGTGGCACTGGCGCAGGCGGTGGATCGCCCGTCCATCCGGGTCCTGGCCGACCTCTACCACATGCAGGAGGAGAACGAACCGACGGATACAGTCGTCGAAAACGCGGCCTGGCTGGCCCACGTCCACGTGGCCGACAGCGGGCGAGGGGCCCCCGGCACAGGCAGCTACCCCTACGCGGAGTTCTTCGGCCATCTCAAGGCTACGGGCTACAACGGACGCATCGCCGTGGAATGTCGCTGGCAGGATTTTGAGGAAGAGGCAGGGGCAGCGGTGGCCTTTTTGCATAAAATGTGGGACGAGGCAGGGGGATGAGATGATGGGATGATGGGATGATGACACATACCGTCCATCACTCATCACCCCTTCCTCCCTTCGTGCCTTCTCCTTCCTTCGTCTCTTCGTGCTCTTATGCCCACTCTCCTCTTCCTCACCGCCCGCAGCGAACGCCATCAACAGATGGCCCGGGAGGCCGCGCCGCCGGAGATCGAGCGTATCCATTTTCTGCGTGAGCCGTCCAAAGCCGAGATTCTGGACGCCATCGGTGACGCCGACTTTCTGATCAGCGAGCGGGCAGGAGTCATCGACGGGGAGATCATCCGGGCGGGGAGACGACTGCGGCTGATCCAGCGGCTGGGCAGCCTGAGCCACGACATCGATTTGGACGCGGCCAAGTCTGCCGGTGTGCCTGTTTGTGACTACCCCTTGCCTGGGGCCATCGCCGTGGCTGAACATACGATCTGGCAGATTCTCGCGCTGCTGCGCCGCGCCCACGACGGCGAAGCCGCTATTCTTCCCCCTTCCCCTGGAACGGGGGAGGGGACGGGGGTGGGGGTTCCTAGCCGGCGCACGGACGAAAATATCTTTGCCACCAACTGGTCTCGACGTACAGGTGTGCGCTCACTGAACGGGCTGACAGTCGGCATCCTCGGCTTTGGGGAGATCGGCGTCGAGACGGTTCGCCGACTGAGCGCCTTTGGCTGTCGTCTGCTCTATCACAAACGCAGCCGCCTGCCGGAGAAAGTGGAGGAGGTATTGGGGATTGGGTATTGGGATGCGGCTGCGCTTTATGCCCAAAGCCACATTCTCTGCAATCTCTTGCCCTACAGCCCGGCAACGGATGGATTGCTCGGCGCCGCAGTCTTTGCCCAAATGCAGCCCGGCAGCTATCTGGTCAACTGCGGCAGCGGCAGCGTCATCGACGAGAGCGCCCTGGCCGCCGCGCTCCTTTCCGGTCATCTGGCCGGGGCTGCGCTGGATACATTCGAGTGGGAGCCGATCCGCCCGGACAATCCCCTTCTCCCTCTGGCCCGGGACCCGACCCGCAATGTCGTTCTGACACCCCACACCGCCTTTTTGGGTGGAGCAGGCGACCGGCGCGAAGAATATGCCAACATTCGTCGCCTGCTGGCCAGTGAGCCGTTGCGCAAGCGGGTCGCTTAGGTTCTGGCACGATTCCGGGAATCGGCCACAAATTCTCTCGGCTTTCCCGTCATCACCTGGCCGATTCCCGGAATCAGGTAAGCGCTTTTGAGCCAGCGAATACATGGGGGTATACTGGCTGAATAGTCACAAGAGAACATCCTGTCGCCCTCCTATTCTGCCCATGTCCCCACAATCCTGGCCGCGCGCTTTCCTTGTCGACGCCGGGCTGCTCATTGCCAGCGGCCCGCTGCTCCTCTTTCCCGATTGGTTTGCCGGTTGGGGCGCGGCCCTGGGATTGGGGTTGTTGGTCCTGGCCTGGCTCTGGCGGCGCTGGCAACTGGGCGACTGGGCGCGACGCACCCCCCTGGATGCACCCATCCTCTTTCTGCTCCTGGTTATGCTGCCTATCTCCCTCTGGGTAGCCCCACCCGACCTGCGCGCCGAATTGTCCATACCGCGCGCCCTGATCGTCCTCTGGGACATCTGTCTCTTCTACACCGTGGCCACCCATGCCGCGCGCAGCCGCACCCTCTACAACCTCTGCTCGGCAGGCTTTGCTGCCAGCGGTCTGCTCATCGCCGTCGCCGCTTTTTTCGGCACCAGTTGGGCCAGCAAATTTCCCGGCCTCACCGTGGCCATGCGCCAGATGCCGACCCCCCTGCTCGGGGTCTTTGCTGGCGCCGAAGCGGGGTTCAGCCCCAATCAGGTGGCAGGCGCGCTGCTCTACGTCTGGCCCTGGCTGCTGGCGGTGGCTGCCTATTACAGCGCGCGGCGACGCTAGCCCCTGGCCTCGTGGAGCAGCTTCGCGGCGCTGCTGATGGGGCTGATTCTAATTGATTTGACTTGAGCATAGCTGGGATCGAGGACAAAGGGGGCCACGCAGAGGATACCGACGAGGAAGAGGCGCGCATCACCCGTCTGCAGAAAGGCCAAGACGGGCAGGGCGGCCAAGGTATAGCCCAGAAGCGTGCTGCCCACGTCACCCATGAAGATGCGGGCGGGGGGCGTGTTGCGCAGCAGAAATCCCCAACTGGCAGCGACGAGAGGAGAGCGCTACCATCGGCAGCCCCGCACCACCGCCGCCACCCGCTCGAGATCAGCCTCGCTCAGATTCGAGCCGGAGGGGAGACAGAGTCCATGCTCAAACATCTCTTCCGCCACACGCCCCCCAGCCCCCAATCCTGGGGGAGCAGCGCAGTCCCCCCAGCGTTGGGGGGTAGGGGGGCCAGGTGCATAGGCTTCCAGACCGGGTGTTGCTCGCGATGTTTTCGGATTCCAGGGCCAGACGGATGGCATCCCGGTCCGCGCCGAATTGGGCCGGGTCTACGGTGATGACGCTAAGCCAGCGAGTGTGGCGACCCCAGAATGCTTCGGGCATAAAGTCGATGCCGGGTAGGTCGCCGATTGTCTGCTGATAATACCCAAAATTGCGTCGCCGGGCCTGCACCCGATCCTCCAAGACCTGCAACTGGCCGCGCCCGATAGCCGCCAGGACATTGCTCATGCGATAGTTGTAGCCGATCGTGAAGCGGGCACGAAGTGCCATCTCCGAGTGCTGGTAGTGGGGGGCAGGATCCCGTGCCTGGGTGGCCAGTTTGCGGGCGTGGGCAGAGAATCTCAATCGGCCCATCCGGCAGGATTGGATCATGGACAAAAACGGCGTCATCGCTCCAGCCCACAACGATCACCG
>JACQGT010000345.1 GCA_016199425.1 Chloroflexota bacterium | reverse complement strand
GATTACCAATCCGACCTACGGAGGGGGAGGGCTGGGGTGGGGGTTCTGCTCCCTCCCCTGGGACGGGGGAGGGCTGGGGTGGGGGTACAGAAGATTCGATGTGGATGGAGAGTTCTTTCTCCCCGGCGTCCACGGGCAGGAGCAGATAGCCCACCCGCATAGCCGGAGTGGGATTGGTGGCATCCACCCCTTTCACCAGCACAACGCTGACGTAGAGATTGGGGATGTGTTCGGAGCGGATGGGAATCTCCAGCGTCTCGCTGTTGCTGTCCAACAGACGCACCCTGCGCTCCAGAATGCCGCCCCGCTCCAGTGTGACCAGAGCATAGACCGGTCCGCTGAAGGGGCTGGGAATGAGGATTTTGGCCGTGTCGCCGGGCGCGTAACTCTTTTTGTCGGCCACCAGTTCCAGCCGGTCGTTGTTCTCCCGGGGCCAGGCCACAAAGCCCATCTCGCCGCTGCTTACCCAGACGAAGACGCCGCTGCTGGTAGGATTGCCGGCTGTGTCCTGGCCGGAAAGGGCCACCAGATATTGACCGCCAGTTTCAGGTGTCCACACAAACTCACCCACGCCCTTGCTATCGGTTGCAGCGGTGGCGGTGTAGACCGGAGTCTTTTCCACACTGGTTTCCCAGTAGTAGGAGCCGTCCGCGGCCTGGGCGTAGACGCTATTCCAGCGGTAGTCGTAAACCACCACATCCAGGGCAGCGTCGGCCACCGGTTCGTTGTCCGGGGTCAGGCTGACCAGATCGAAGGCCAATCCTTTGCCTGCCACACCCACATAGTCCCGGGGGCTGACGCCGATGTAGAGTGCGCTGCGATGGACAGGGACACTTGTGCGCCCGCTGACCCACTGATTGGAGGGACTCTGCACAGTCACGTCAAAGGTCCACGTCTGGCTGCGGCTGGCCTGGGCCAGATCCGCGGGCGCTTCGATGGTAAGCCGCCCCGCGCTGTCGATGACGCCTTCGCCCTCCTGCACCAGCCCGCCGGGGAAACTGCCGAAGGGATTGCTGCTCTGGTCGTCCAACTCCACCGGCTCAAAGCTGTAGTAGCGGCCCGCGGGTGCATCGGCCCAGGCGTGGTAGTAGGGTTCGGCCAGCAGCCGCCAGGTCACAGGCGCATCGGCCAGGGGGCTGCCACTGAAGTACCGGGCTTCCACCGCGATCTGCACGGTTTCGCCCTGCACGTAGGCGGGTTCGGCGCTGCTCACACTGATTTCAAATTCCGGGGCGCGGTACTCGGCCACCTGAAAGTTCGTACCACTGTAGGCCGCGCGGTCACCAGCCAAAGGAATACGCACCTCCACGCCGTAGTAGCCGGTGGCTGCGGCGTCGGCCAGGGCCAGCTCGCCGTTGACTGTGCCGTGTTCGTTCACCGGGAACTCCCTGTCCACCAGGATAGTGCCCCGGTCGTCGCGAATGGTAACCCAGACGGGCATACCCGCGGGGGGCAGGCGATAGGCGTCGTTGTCGATCAGACGCACAATCCCTTTCCAATAGACAGTCTGGCCGGGGCGGTAGATAGGCCGGTCGGTGTAGAAGGCGCTGCGCACTTCGTCGCCGGTCAGGGAGGTGCTCAACCCCCACTGCCAGGCCGCAATGCCCTCTTCCCAGGCGGAGGCGGCCAGGGCAAAGTGTTCATCGCCCGCCGCACCGCTGATGGCGATGACGGGCAGCCAGGGCTGTTCCCGGTTGAGGGCCAACGGAGCGGACGCCACACCGTCGCCATCGGTCTGCCCGTCGCCAACCTCACGGCTTTCTTCCCAGAAGGAGACAGCCTGACCCGCCACCGGTTGGCCCGTGGCGAGATCGGTCTGCCAGGCCAAACTCTCGCCCGCGCCCGCCCGCTTGAGGAGCAGATTGTCGTTGCTAAGGACGATCATCGACTGGGCGAAGCGCTCCGCGTTGGGGTCGGGCGAAGGGGGCAGGGCCACTTGCAGGAGATAGACCCCTGTGGGCAAGCGTTCGCCTCGACTGTCGGTGAGGAGAATTAGCTGTTGGCCCAATTCATTGAGGGACGCGCTGGTGGGGATGCTGCGCTGCCAGACCCGATACGCCTGAGGGTCCGGGTGCCGGTAGTTGCGCCAGACCTGCCACTGTTCCTGGCTGAGCAGACGCAGCACTTCCGGCTGGGGCAGTCCGTAGAGGGCTACCTCCAGACTGGGCATATTCCGATAGAAGAGGCTGACCCGGCTGTCGGTGTAGGCGCTGAAATGGGTGAAGCGGGGGATATTCAGTTGGACCAGCGGTGCGCGGTCGCTGGTCGTGAAGCTAAAAGTGGCGTCGTCACCCAGCCGGTTGCCGTAGATGTCAGCGATAGCGCCGCCGAGGGTGATGGTATAGCGGCTGCGGGGTTGCATAGCCCAGTTCAGATAGAGTTCGTTGCTGTAGGGCGAGAAGTAGCTGTAGACGTCACCCCCACCCCAGCCCTCCCCCGTCCCAGGGGAGGGAGTAGATGTGATCGGCGGGCTGATGGTCACATTGTCAAGAACGGTCGTGATGCTCAGATGGCCGGTAAAACGCACAATAATACCTGATTCCGGCGAGACCTCTTCTCGCCCGTCTTGGGGATCAGTGCTGGCGATGGCGGGCAGAGCGACCACCTGGAAACCTTCCCGCCACTCCTGGCGCAAGTTTCCCGTTCCCGAAAGGGCAAGCGCGTCGGTGGTCACCACCACAGCATAGCTTTCGCCAAAGGCCAGCGGACTATCGGGGGTGAAGGTAAAACTATCGCCCGCCGGCGTCCACTCAAATGCGCCAGTTACAGTTGGGCCGTCGCCGGTCAGGTGGATCAGGCGAAAAGCAGCTTCGGTGCTGGGCCGATCCATCGGCTGGCTGAACTGGACCGTCACAACGCTGTCCGGGGCGATGTCGAGGCCGGTGGGTGTGGAGCCGGTGGCGACAGGCGCGGTGGTGGTGAAGCTGAATTCCGTCGGGTCAAGCGCCAGTTCGTCCCCGGCCAGAGAAGTAATACCTGCCACCCGCACGCTATAGCTGGTAGAACCGGCCAGACCCCTGTCCGGCTGGAAGCGGTAGATGCTGGTGTTGATCCACGCGCCGCTGCCCGCCACGGCCGGCTCAATTGTCAGGGGGTTGGGCAGACCGGCCTGGTCGTCGATACCCGCCAAAGGAACAACCGGCCGGTTGAAGATGACAACAATCGGTGTGTTGGCGGCCACTTCCTGGCTGCCGTCGCTGGGCTGGGTGCTGGTAACGAGGAAGGGCCCGGGGCTGACCAGATCGACAGTCATCTCCCCGGCCAGAGGCTGCCCGTCCACCGAGACAATTTGCGGGCCGAGGGTGAAGCGGTAGCGAGTGTCGGGCTGGGGCGCTTCTTCCAGCGTATAGGTCAGGGTGAATCCGTCCACCGCGGCCGCACCGCCTACAAAAGGCTCAACGCTCAATCCCTGCGCGCTGGAAGGGGCGAGGGGAGTGTCGAAAGTGAAGACGACCGGCTCACCCCGCCAGGCCGCGCCGTCGGCGGGTTCGCTGGAGAGGAGGAGCAGGGGCAGGGTTGAATGCGGAGTGGGGAGGATCGACGATGCAGGCTGTTCGGTCGGCGTGGCCGTCAGTTCTTCCGTGGGCGCAACCGTTGGCTTATTTGTCGGCGTGGCTGTCGGTGCATCGGTAGGGGTCGCGGTCGGCGCATCCGTCGCTGTGGCCGTTGGCTCTTCTGCCGGCGTGGCTGTCGCTTCCAAAGCGGCAGCCCGCGCCACTGATGCCAGCGACCAGGCCGAAAGTCCAGTCCACGGGGACGGAGGAGCGGGTGTAAAGGCGGCGATGGGTGTACTGGCTTCTTGCAAAATGTCCACGGCCCGGGTCGGCAGGGGGCCGCCCTCCATCAACGGGACGAGAGTCGGCGTGGGTGGCGGTGCGACGGTCTGGCTGGCGCAGGCGGCCACCACCAGAGCGATGACAAAGCAGAGTGTGATGAGTGCTGTTCGGATTTGGATTTTCATCGTTCTATCTCCTGCGGCGGGGGATCAGAGAACACAGATTACAGAATTTTATGGATTGGCTCCACTGCAAAAAGCCAAAGATTACACCGCGGAGGCGCGGAGTTCGCGGAGGCAATGCGGAGGAGTTCAGGAGAAAATCTCCGCGTTGCCTCCGCGCTCCCCGCGTCTCCGCGGTGAGATTTCCCTTTTTGTGCTGAACTCACGGATTCGATCTGCGCAAATCCGCAGTTTCTGCGTCATCTGTGTTCATCTTCTTTCTTCATTCTACCACAATCGAAGTAACTTCCGTGCGCTCGGTTGGCCCGCCGTCGGTCTGTTCGCCCTCCAGCCAGAAGCGATGTTGGCCGGGGGTTAGTTGCCACCAGGCTTCGATGGCAGAGGCGTTCTCCACCTGGACTAGCGCTTTCCCATCCACCAGCAGGCGCAAACTGTGCCAGGCCGCACCGTTGCCATAGCCCCGCACGGGCAGCCGCTGCCGTTCCCCAGGCACGCCGGGATGGATGGCATAGGCGGAATTGGGGGTGGGGGAAGTCAAAAATAGTGAATTGTGAATTGTGAATTGTGAATTTTTAATGATTGGGGCCGGATCGCCAGTTGCTGTTCGCCATTCGCTGGTACGCGGCAATGGGG
>JACQGT010000331.1 GCA_016199425.1 Chloroflexota bacterium | reverse complement strand
ATGGAGCACGCCTACTGGGGTGAAGAATTCGCCCCGGCCGAGATAGCGGCTTTTCTGCGCGCGAAGGGGCTACCCTATCGCGAGGTGGATGATGACCGGCTGCTCGATGAGTTGGTGGATGATCTGACCGGCGGGCGGGTGATCGGCTGGTTCCAGGGCCGCTTTGAGTGGGGACCCCGCGCCCTGGGCAACCGCTCGATCCTGGCCGATCCCCGCAGCGAGGCGATGAAAGAGATCGTCAACGAAAAGATCAAATTCCGCGAACCCTTTCGCCCTTTTGCGCCGGCGGTGCTGGAAGAGCGGGCGGCGGACTACTACGCCACGCCCCGCCTGGACGAGAATCTGATGGCCCGCTATATGCTGCTGGTCAGCCCTGTGCTTGAGAGCCGCTGGGACGAAGTGCCCGCTGTCACCCATAGGGGATCGGGCCGTTTGCAGACTGTGCGCCGGGCGTGGAATCGCCGCTACTACGACCTGATCGCCCGCTTTGGAGAGGCCACGAGCACGCCTGTGCTGCTCAACACATCCTTCAATCTGCGCGGCGAGCCGATTGTCACCAGCCCGCAGAATGCCTTCAACACATTTGTCGGCAGCGACATCGACGTGCTGGTGCTGGGCAATTTCATTCTGCGCAAGAGCGATATGGGCGGGCGCTGGGACCCGCAACACAAAGGCGCACTGGGCGAATAACGGACGAGAAGAATGGAACGCGGATTGGGCCGGATGAATGCGGATAACAATCCGTGAGTCTACTGCAGAAAGCCAAGAAGCGCACCGCGGAGAGCGCGGAGGCACGCGGAGATTTTCTCCTGAATTCCTCCGCGTTGCCTCCGCGTGCCTCCGCGCTCTCCGCGGTGAAATTCCCCTTTTTCACCGGAGTCATCCGTAAATTTCGCAATCCGTGTTCTGCTACTGGTTTTGAATGATGCGTCGGATTATTAGCCTCCTTCTGCTTGTCGTCTTCTATACGCTCTTGACCGCAGTCAGCGCAGAGGTTGGCGTGCGTCTTGGCCGCGCCGCGCCGCCGCCGGAAGCCAGCGGCTGGTTCTGGCGCGTGCCCGATCCCGTTACCGGCTGGAGCCACATCCCCAATAGCGTTGGGCGCGCCTTCAATCCTCTCTACGAATACGACGCACAGGTGGCGTTCAACAGCCGGGGCATCCGCGGGCCTGAATCGCTGGGCTACGCCGCAGCAGAGGACGTCTACCGGGTATTGCTCCTGGGCGATTCATTTGTCGAGGCCGTGCAGGTCAATGACGGGGAGACGCTGGGCGAGCAGTTGCGGATACTGCTGGAAGAGGGGCTGGGGCAGCCGGTGGAGGTGGTCAACGCCGGGGTCAGTGGCTTTGGCACAGATCAGCAACTGCTCTGGCTGCGGGAGGAGGGGGTGAAGTACGCGCCGGATTTGGTGCTGCTGGCGGTCTATCCCCACAATGATTTTATGAACAACGCCGAAGCGTTGGAGTCTGCCAATCAGGGGGCCATCAGCAAACCCTTCTTTGCGCTGGTTGATGGCGAGTTGCAACTCCGCTACTATCCCTTTGACCCGGCGACCGCGCCGGAGGTGACGAGTCCCTTTGTCGAAGTTGCACCGCCGGACATCCCACTGGGGCCGCTGACGGGGGTGGCCGACTGGCTGCGTCCCCGCTCCGCCCTCTTCCGCTACTTCGACCCGCGCATTCGCCTGGCTTCGCCCCGTTTTGCGGCCTGGCTGGCCCGCACAGGGCTGCTTGCGCCGGGCCAGGAAAGCCAATTGGTGGCTCAGAGTGAAGGTTACATTCCCCTCACCTACCGGGTGTACACAAAACCCCTGGCTGCCGAATGGCAGGATGCGGTGGCGCTGACAACCGCTCTTTTTGGAGAGATCGAGCAGACCGCCCGGCAAATGGGCGCGGCCAGCGCTGCGCTTTTGATCCCCTCGCCAGAGAGCATTGATAGCGAACGCTGGCAACGCATCCTCACCCAATTCCCGGCTATGCAAAGCGGTGTGTGGGAGAGAGAACAACCGGAGCAGTTGGCCCTGGCCGGGCTGGAGCAGGCGGGAATACCAGCCACATCCCTGACCGACGCCTTCCGGAAAAATTTCGCCGTTGGGCCGCCGCTCTATCTGGCGGAAGACAGCCACTGGACAGCCACCGGCCACGCATTGGCGGCCCGGGCCACCGTCAATTTTTTGGGGGAGAGCGAAATCATCCCCGCTCTAGCCGGCCACGCCCTGCGGTTGACCGTCGTCAAACCGCCTCGCACTGCCTGGGAATGGGCTGTGCTGCTGATCGTCCTGCTGTTGGTCGTTTCGATTGTCTGGAATATCGTGCAGACGGGGCCTGTGCGTTGGCTGCGCCAGGTGGGTGCCGGCCTCTCGACAACTGTCGAATTGTTCGGCTATGTTGCGCGCCAGCGTCAATTTGTCCTCCTGCCCCTGCTGGTCATCCTGCTTGCCTTTGCTGGGCTGCTGATTCTGGCCCAGGCGTCGGTAGTGGGACCCTTCATCTACACACTGATCTGAAGATCGTCCAGAGTCCGCCGTCCGCAGTCGTCCGTCCGCCGTCCGCATTCGGAGACCCGATGCCATCTCTCATTTTCATTCTCGGCGGCGCGCGCAGTGGCAAGAGCGACTACGCCCTGGCTCTAGCCCGCCAGTTGGCCGGAGACGATCTGGTGCTTTTCATCGCCACGGCCCAGGCAGGTGACGACGAGATGGCCGAACGCATCGCCCGCCACCGCAGCGAGCGGCCCGGCCACTGGCAAACCCTGGAAGCGCCCCTGGCCGTGGGCCGTCTCTGGCAAGAATACCAACTTTCCCATACCCAATACCCCGCGCCCCGCGTCGCTGTCCTCGACTGTCTCACCCTTCTCATCTCGAATCTGCTCTTTGCCGGGGAGATCGACCCGGAGAGCGAAGACGAGTCTGTGCTTCAGCGCCGGGTAAACGCTGAGATCGACGATCTGCTGGCCGCGCACTCTCGCCTGAACGTGCCACTGATCGTCGTCAGCAACGAAGTGGGGTTGGGGATTGTCCCTGCGGGGCGCATCAGCCGTCTCTACCGGGACCTGCTGGGGCGGGTCAATCGTCGTTTGGCCGGGGCTGCGGATCACGCATACTTTCTGCTGGCGGGCATTCCGCTTGACCTGAAAGCGTGGCAGGCTTCCGTAGGGCGGACTGACAGTCCGCCCTACCACTAGAGAGGACGTAGAGCGGACTGTCAGTCCGCCCTATGGGGATGGCTATTGCTCCTGCTCTGGAATCTGCATCATCAGCAGGCTGCTGTTGTCTGCATGATGGACGGTGATGCGCATAGCGGTGCATCTTTGGCCGTCAATATCGATCTCGATAAATTCTGGCATACAGACCAGACGAATTCCCTCGTTTTTTACAAATTTTTGGGCTGTGATGACTGCTTTGAACATTCCATAGGTGGCGACCATACCAATGGCCTGGACCTCGGACTGTTGGTGCTCGCGGATTTGTCCTGCAATCGCGCCGGCGACCAATGCTGGCAGGGAATCGGCGGCAACACGCAATAGACGTCTGTTCATTTTCCTGGCTCCTTGATGATGGGTGTGATATGGATGCAGAACGTCTATAGCATAGCAACTGCCGTCTTCTCTGCTCTATCCTCTTCCTATCACGATCCTATCAATTGCAAGAAGCGCCACTGACCCTACTGCAAAAAAGCCAAAAAACACACCGCGGAGGCGCGGGGAGCGCGGAGAAAACGCGGAGATTTTCTCCTGAATTCTTCCGCGTTTCCTCCGCGAACGCCGCGTCTCCGCGGTGAAATTCCCCTTTTTCTCACTGGACTCATTCCTATTTGCCCCGAAAGAGCGGACGGCGTTTCTCGCGAAAGGCGCGCACCCCTTCCGCGTAGTCTTCGCTGTCGTAAATGGCGTCGGGCAGCATCTCCTCCTCCGGTGTCAGGTCGAGCAGATCGGGCTTGCGCACAAGGGTATGCAGCATCTGTTTGTGCCAGCGTTGGGCCAGCGGCGCAAGATGTACCATCCGCTCGGTCAGTTCAGTTACCTTTGCATCCACTTCCGCCAACGGATGGACCTGGGAACAGAGACCGATGGCCTGGGCTTCGGCGGCATCCAGCAGCCGGGCGGTCAGCAGCAGATCGAGGGTTGCGCCCAGGCCGATCAGATGGACAAAACGCTGCAACTCCCGGTAGCCGACGAGAGTGCTCAATTGGGCTACCGGCATGCCGAAGCGTGCATTGTCCCCACAGATGCGCAGATCGCAATGGGCGGCCAGCATACACCCCCCGCCCACGCAGTAGCCTTTGACCAGGGCAATCGTCGGCTTGGAGAGGCGGGCAATGGCCTTGAGCGCCAACTCCACTTTGCCGTTGTAAATTTTGGCCTGCCAGGGGTCGCTGCGTTGCTCCGCAAATTCATGGATGTCACCCCCCGCGCTAAAGGCATCGTCCCCCGCTCCCCGCAGAACGACAACGCGCACGCTGCTCTCCTGCTCCAGACGGGCAGCGATTTCGGCCAATGCCCGCCACATCTCCAAGGTAATGGCGTTGCGTTGGGCGGGGCGGCTGATGACGAGAGTAGCCACGCCATTTTGAATGGAGAGGTGTAGGTTTTCCATAGAATTCTCCTGGGTATGTGGGCTGGTCATTCGATACCTGCATAGGATACTGAGAAGGGGATGGAACGTCAAAGCGGGCGCGGCAAGCAGCGCCCCTACGGATCGATGCAGATCAATTCGGATCGTGAAAATCTGCGTCTGCTTTCTGATCCTGGCGGGTCCGTCGCACCCCGGGCGGTAGCAATTACCGCAATAGGGCGTAAACCTACTTGTCAGCCTACCCGCTTTCCAGTACAATATCAATATTGAATGGTTACGCAACCGTTCATCTTCGCGGAGAGCCGGACAATCGCTCCGTGCTGCCCATTTTCTCAGGAGTAGTCCGTTTGCCAATTCGGCCTTTCGCTCTGGGCGATGCTCTGCTTGTCCAACGCCTGAGCCGCTATACCACAAGATTTCATATTGGAAGATTTCTATTACAGCCCTCTTCCCCTCTCCAGGCCGCTTTCAGCGCCTACTTGCCCTGGGCGTACAAAAGCGGCGTCACCTACGTTTTGCGTCAAGAGGCACACGGCCTGGCCCGTGCGGGCTTTGTTCAATGGCAACTGCACCCCAGCCGGGCCGAGGCTGACCTGATGGTGCTTAGCCCGGCGTTGGACGCGCCCAACGGTCACCCAGCCATCTGGCACAAGTTGCTGGCAGAGAGCGCCCTCGCCCTGGCCGATCAACAGATCCGCCGCCTCTACAGCGAACTCTCGGATCAACCTTTGCTGGTGAATACATTTATACAGGCGGGCTTCAATCTCTACGCCAGAGAGACGATCTGGCGTCTGGCGACGGAATCCCTCGTTTTTTCGGCTGCCGCGGGGACGGGTCTTCGTCCACAAACTGGCCAGGACCATTGGGCGCTGGAACAACTCTACGCCCGCATTACACCTGCGCCTGTGCGCCAGGCCGAGGCAATCGATGGGGAGGGCGAGCAATTTGCGCTGCCTGTTCTCACCAATCGCCACCGCCACCGGCCCTTGAGCAGCTTTGTGCTGGAGGGGGCGGACGTTCTGGCCGGCTGTGTGCAGATCATCTGGGGCGGACGGGGGT
>JACQGT010000330.1 GCA_016199425.1 Chloroflexota bacterium | reverse complement strand
ATGGACCCTATCTTCTTCTGCGCGGCCTATCTTCTCTCTTCAAGGCTGTCGCTACCATTTCTCATGCCGTCGTTCATCCTTTCCCCTTCTGCCTCATGACTTATGGGTAATCACCACGGTAGAAAAAAAAGAGAAAGTGGTGTAAGCTAGAACTCCACAACTAGAGCAAAGTGGCTGGAGTTTCGTAGGGCAGGTTTCTTACCTGCCAGCGACGGCGGATAAGAAATCCGCCCTACGGAAACTCCCAATTTCTATCGAGTTCTGCTATAGGAGGAAAGTTATGCTTACACTACCCAACGAAATTATGGTAGTTCTAATCCCATTTGCGCAAGCCTTCAATTATCGGATCTGGGATATGGTCCAGATTTTGGTGATAGGTGCGATTCTGACGCCCGGCAAACGGACCGTGACGGCGATCCTGCGGACCATGGGTTTGCAGGAGGATGCCCAATTTCAGAACTATCACCGGGTGCTGAATCGGGCCAAATGGTCAGGGCTGGTCGTGAGCAAAATCCTGTTTGGGCTGCTGGTGGCCGCCTTTTGGGTGTGCGGTGCGCCACTGGTGATAGGAGCGGACGAGACAATTGAGCGGCGCAAGGGTAAAAAGATCAAAGAGAAAGGTGTATTTCGAGACCCGGTGCGCTCCAGCCACAAGTATACAGTGCATGTCTTTGGGCTGCGTTGGATCAGCATGATGTTGATCGTGGCTGTGCCGTGGAGCAGTCGTGTCTGGGCTTTACCGTTTCTGACGGTATTAGCCCCCAGCGAAAAGACGAATCAGGCCAATGGCAAGCGACATAAGACCTCAATCGAGTGGATCATGCAGATGATCAGTGCCGTGCGGCGCTGGCAGCCAGCAGGAATGATGGTTCTGGTGACTGATGGCGGTTTGTGCGCCGTCAAACTGGGGCTGCGCTGTGGTGACCTGGCCAACCCTGTCACCTGGGTCTCCCGTCTGCGTCTGGATGCGGCCCTCCACGCCTGGCCAGGACCCCAAGCGCACAGCAAGCCGGGTCCCAAACCGAAGAAGGGGGAGCGTCAACCGTCGCTTGAGGCGCAACTTGGCGACCGGAAAACCACCTGGCAGAGCCTGTCCATCGCTTGGTATGGCGGCAAGACCAGGACCCTTGAAATCACTACCGGCAGTAATCTCTGGTATACACCCAGCTTTGACCCCTTGCCCATCCGCTGGGTCTTAGTCCGCGACCCCGACGCTAAACTCGCCCCGACTGCCTTTCTCTGCACTGATCTCTGCGCCACTCCCGAACAGATTCTGAACTGGTTTATCATGCGCTGGGGTCTCGAAGTCACTTTTCAGGAAAGCCGAACCCACTTGGGGCTGGAAACTCAACGCCAGTGGTCCGACCTGGCCATCGCACGTACTACCCCGGCTCTATTGGGTCTCTTTTCTCTGGTTACCTTGTTCGCCTCCCGACTCACCCAGGACCAGCCACTCCCGGTTCGCACTGCTGCCTGGTACACCAAGCCGGAGCCAACCTTCTCCGACGCTATCGCATTCGTGCGTTTCTATTTGTGGACCCACATGGAATTCACCAATTCCCCTGCCAAAACCACATTTGGTCTATTCCCTGACTCGGTTTTGGCTGCTCTGGTCGATTCCATGTGTTACTCTACCTAAATGGATAAAGTCGAGTTCAATGCCGATCCTGTAATCGCCCACTCGGATGCGATAAAAAGTATCGTACCCGCTAAGTTTGCTGAAACTCAGGATGTCCTGCAAAGTGTGATTCGATTCGCCAACCGATTGAAAGCAAAAAGGGCCGGGCTGCATCGCGCAGCCCGGCCCTTTTTGCTTCTCTTTGTGCCTTCGCGCCTTCGTGGCTCAGAACCCAGCCATCAACTGCGTCAACGCCTCGCGGCTGGGACGCAGCTTGGATTCTGGCAACCGGGCCAGAGGAACGCCGGTCAGGTTGAGCAGTTCCAGCATATCCGGTTCCTGCTCCGACACGTAAAAGAGACCGGTCAGCAGCTTATTCTCCCGCCGCGTGCGATCGACCACAGCGAAAGCCGCGGAGCGGCTGGTGGGGTCGTGGCTCTCGTCCAGCTTCTTCAGCACAATTTTTGAGCCGTCGTGGAGCTCCACTTCCAACTCGCCCTCGTACTCCTCAATCTCAATTTCGTCGTGGATGGCCGGCACGTAGCTCAACTCGTGCAAAGGAATTTCGTGCTCCTTGCCATAGCCGTAGCTCTTTGTCGAGGAGTCGTGATTGTTGAAAGTGACACACGGGCTGATGATGTCGATGACCGCGATGCCCCGGTGGCTGAGCGCGGCCTTGAGCAGCGTCTCCACCTGCTTGGGGTCACCGGCAAAGCTGCGCGCCACAAAGGTTGCGTTGGCGGCCAGGGCTTCCAGACAGATGTCCAGGGGCGGCAGGCTGTTGATGCCCTGATACTTCAACTGTTGCCCCTCGTCCGCGGTGGCGCTGAACTGGCCTTTGGTCAGCCCATAGACGCCGTTGTTCTCCACAATATAGACCATCGGCACGTTGCGGCGCATGGCGTGTTTGAACTGGCCGATACCGATAGAGGCCGTGTCGCCGTCGCCGCTCACGCCGATGCAGGTCAGCTTCTGGTTGGCGACGATCGCTCCGGTGGCGATGGAGGGCATACGCCCGTGTACGCCGTTGAAGCCGTGACTCCAGCCCAGATAGTAGGCGGGCGTCTTGCTGGAGCAGCCGATGCCGCTCATTTTGATCACCTGCGTCTGGTCCAGTCCTAACTCCCAGGCCACATTGAGAATACGCTGGCTGATGCTGTCGTGGCCGCAGCCCTTGCACAGGGTGGACGGGCGGCCTTTGTAGTTGTTCTTCTCCAGGCCCAGGGGGTTGACCTTTACCATCGCTGTGCGGGCCGCCGCGGTCCGTTTGGCGGTCATTTCTTGTGTGGTTGTGCTCATTAGATTCGTCCTTAATGTAGGGCGGACTGTCAGTCCGCCCCGCGAAGAAGGCGGACTACCAGTCCGCCCTACAAAATTAGATGCCCGCCGCCACACCCTCGGCGATGAAGCGGGCGCTCAGGGACAGCCCGTCACATTTTGCCAGGGAGATCAACTTTGTGGCCTGGGTCGGCTCCTCGCTGGTCAGAATGTTGTGCAACTGGCCGTCGAAGTTGGCCTCTACCACAAAGACTTTTTCGTAGGAGCGGATGAAGTCGCGCACGCTTTCGCCGATGGGCAGGGCGCGCAGACGCAGATAGCTGGTGGCAATCCCCCGCGCCGCCAGCCGCGCCCGGGCTTCTTGCACAGCGCCATCGTTGCTGCCCAGGCTAATGATGCCGATCTCTGCGTCGTCGTTTGTGTCCACCACCGGGCGGGGAGCCAGTGTGCGGGCTGTGTCGAACTTGCGGCGTAGCCGGTGCAGATTGGCTTCCCAGTCCTCGGATCGTTCGCTGTAGATGGCGTATTCGTTGTGGCCTGTGCCCCGGGTAAAGTAGGCGGCATTGGGGTTGGGCGTGCCGGGCAATGTGCGATAGCCGATGCCGTCGCCGTCCACGTCTTTGTAGCGTCCCCAGCTACCGTTGAGGGCCCTAATTTCGTCCGCGCCCAACACTTTGCCCCGGTCCATCGGCTTTTCGGGATAGGCAAAGGGTTCGCTGATGTGGACGTTCATGCCCAGGTCCAGGTCACTGAGGACCAGCACGAGGGTTTGCAGACGCTCGGCCAGATCGAAGGCCATTCCCGCAAACTCGAAACATTCGGCAGGCGTGGCGGGGAAGAGCAGCACGTGGCGGGTGTCGCCGTGGCTCAGATAGTAGGCCGACAGAATGTCGGGCTGGGCCGTGCGCGTGGGCAGACCTGTGCTTGGCCCCATACGCTGCACATCCCAAACCACCGCCGGGACTTCGGCAAAGTAGGCCAGACCGGCAAACTCGGCCATCAGACTCAGGCCGGGACCACTGGTGCTGGTCATGGCCCGCGCCCCAGCCCAGCCCGCACCCACCACCATCCCGATGGCGGCCAGTTCGTCCTCGGCCTGGATAACGGCGTAGGTCGCCTGGTCCGTGTCCGGGTCCGTGCGCAGCTTCGGCGCATATTTGGCGATGCTTTCGGCCAGGCTGGAGGCGGGGGTGATGGGATACCAGGAGGCGACGGTCATACCGCCAAAGATGGCCCCCAGCGCGGCCGCGGTGTTGCCGTCGGCCATAATTTTGCCTTCGTTGAAACCGGTCATACGCGCCACACGGAAACCGTCCGTTTTGGTCAAATTCTCCTGCGCCCAGGCCAGCGCCCGGTTGACCATATCCATATTGAGTTGGGCGGGTTTTCTCTTGCCCTCAAAGTTCCAGAGCAGGGCCGCCTCGATCTCGTCGATATCGATACCCAGAAGATGGGCAAGGACACCGACGTAGACCATATTTGCCACATAATCGCGCAGATTGTGGGGCAGGTCTGCCGTCTTCACCAACTCTTTGACCGGCATAGGGTAGTAGGTGACATCCTTGCGCCGGGCTGCGATAGGCAGAGAGTCGTCGTACAAAATAACACCGCCGGGGGCAACCTGGGCCATATCCTCGGCCACTGTGCGCCCATTCATACAGACCTGAACTTCCATCGTCTCTCGCCGGCCAGTGTAGCCTTCTTTGCTCAGACGGATGATGTACCAGGTGGGCAGCCCCT
>JACQGT010000329.1 GCA_016199425.1 Chloroflexota bacterium | reverse complement strand
GGGTAATAGATGCTCTCAGCCGGTGCGTGACCGGCGGGCGGGTCACGCACCACGCCCGGAGCATTGCGGTCGCTGAGAATCAGTAGACCGCAGACAGCAGACCACCGACCGCAGTGGTAATCGTAGGTTGGGTTCTCCCGGCAAGAGAGTGTCATCTTCGCGACCAGCTTGTGCCGGGAGAACCCAACACGCTGCGGTCTACTGAGAATGGGAGCTGATTTTCGATCCCGGATGGTAACTGTTCAGCCCTGGCGTCAAGTCCCCGGCACTTTCTCCCAAAGCGAGTGCGGGAAGTGCCGGGGACTTGCACAGCCTACCTGAATAGTTACCCCGGATGTTGCCAGAGGAGGTGACGGTATGGGCCATCAATTTGAGCCGCTTTCCTACAAAGTCTTCGGCGCGTGTATCGCGGTCCAGCGGCAACTGGGACCCCACTGTATGGAGGTGGATTACCAGCGCGCATTGGCGATGGAATTGCGCAAGCAGAGTCTCGGCCATCTGCGCGAAGCCGAAATCCCCATCTACTACGACGGCGCTGTGATCACGCGACGCCGCGCTGATTTTGTGATCTGGGACGATGCGCATACAGTCCTGTTGGAGACGAAGGCGGCGAAGATGATACGGCCTGAGGATGTGGAACAGTGCCAGCTATACCTGCGCAACGGCAACTTCCGCGTCTGCCTGCTGGCGAACTTCGGCCGGGTGCCCCTGGGCAAAGATCGCTTCGTATGGACGCCGACCGGCCCCGCAATCCACGGGCCGCACCCGTGAGAAGTGTGTATGCGCGCGAAGAGTTTGGAGCGCGAAGATGCGAAGGGACGCGAAGGCGCGAAGGGTGACGAGCAGCGCCACCACCCTTCGCGCTCCAAACCTTCGCGCTCCAAGCCCCCCACCCTTTAGGAACACATATGCCCATCCCCGCCGCCGTCCTCGACCTGATCGACCGCTTCTCCCGCAACATCGACGCCTACAAGCGGGGCGTCTACAACGAAACCCAAGTACGGGTCGAGTATATCGACCCCCTCTTTGCCGCGCTGGGCTGGGATGTCCACAACCGCAAGGGCTACGCCGAAGCCTACAAAGAAGTGGTCCACGAAGACGCGGTGCGGGTGGGCGGCGTGACCAAAGCGCCGGACTACAGCTTTCGCATCGGCGGGTCGCGCAAATTCTTTCTGGAAGCCAAAAAGCCGTCGGTGGACATCAAAAACGACATCCACCCGGCCTATCAGGTGCGGCGCTATGCCTGGAGCGCCAAACTGCCTTTGAGTGTGCTGACCGATTTCGAGGAGTTTGCCGTCTACGACTGTAGGACGAAGCCGGACAAAAGCGACAGCGCCGCGGTGGGGCGGGTACTCTATCTGCGTTACACCGACTACGCCGAGCGCTGGGATGAGATCGCCGAAATCTTCAGCCAGGAGGCCATCCTTACCGGCTCCTTCGACAAATATGTGGAGTCCCACAAGAGCAAGCGGGGCACCGCGGAGGTGGACGCGGCCTTCTTGCAGGAGATCGAACGCTGGCGGGAGCTGCTGGCGCGCAACATCGCCCTGCGCAACCCGGCCATCGGCCAGCGGGAACTCAACTTTGCGGTGCAGCAGACGATTGACCGGCTGATCTTTCTGCGCATCTGCGAAGACCGGGGCATCGAACCCTACGCCACGCTGATGGGTTTGCAAAACGGCGGCCAGGTCTACCCGCGACTGATGCAGATTTTCCGCCAGGCCGACGCCCGCTACAACTCCGGTCTCTTTCATTTCGACGACGAGCGGGGGCGGGAGGGCCACCCAGACCGGCTGACCCCCGGCCTCGCCATCGACGACCGCATTCTCAAAGACATCCTCAAAAATCTCTATTACCCGGACAGCCCCTACGAATTTTCTGTCCTGCCCGCGGACATTCTGGGCCAGGTCTACGAGCAGTTTCTGGGCAAAGTCATCCGGCTGACCGCCGGCCACCAGGCCAAAGTGGAAGAGAAGCCGGAGGTGCGCAAGGCGGGGGGCGTCTATTACACGCCCACGTATATTGTGGACTATATCGTGCAGCAGACGGTGGGCAGGCTGGTAGAGGGCAGGCGGCCCGGCCCCCGGGGCGGCGTGAGCCGTCTGCGCATTGTGGACCCGGCCTGCGGCTCCGGCTCTTTTCTGATCGGCGCGTACCAGTTTTTGCTGGACTGGCATCTGGCCCAATACCTGGCCGACGGGCCGCAGCAGTGGGCGGACAAAGCCAACCCGCAGCTCTACCGCAGCGAGCGGGGTGAGTGGCGGCTGACCATCGACGAGCGCAAACGCATTCTGCTCAACAACCTCTACGGCGTGGACATCGACCCCCAGGCGGTGGAGGTGACGAAACTTTCTCTGCTGCTGAAGGTGCTGGAAGGCGAGAGCGAGCAGACGCTGAACCCCCAACTGGCCCTGCTGCCGGACCGGGTGCTGCCCGACCTGGCCCACAACATCCGCTGTGGCAATTCGCTGATCGGCCCGGATTTTTACGAGGGGCAGCAGTTGGCCCTGCTGGACGAGGAAGAAGCCTACCGGCTGAATGTCTTCGACTGGGAGACGGCCTTCCCGGAGGTCTTTGCCGAGGGGGGATTTGACGGGGTGATTGGAAATCCGCCGTATGGAGCAAGCTTTTCGCCAGATGAAATCGCTTTTCTGCTAACCCAATTTCCCGTTCAAAGTTATCAGATGGACTCGTATCTGCTTTTCCTTGAAAAGGGATTTTCACTATTGCGAACGGATGGATTGCTTGGCTTTATTATTCCTAACACTTGGCTTCTCAACCTGACAGGTGAGCGATTCAGACAACGAATCTTTGCAGCCGTTCAAGTTGAGGAAATCGTTCATTATGGGCGTTCTGTGTTTCCCAAAGTTACGGTTGATACTGAGACTGTTGTATTTTCCAATCGCGCTGCGAGTGATAACCACGAAGTATCAATTGGTGTAATCTCAAAAAATGGGGCGCTCGAAACTTACCGCGTCCTTCAGTATCTATGGCACATACGAAACGGAGCTCCGGTAAATGTGTTTGAAAGACCGGAATTCTCTTCGATTGCAGATAAACTGCGCGGATTGCCCAAATTTGATGGAGTACTGAAAATTACACAAGGAACGAAACCCTTCCAGACGGGTAAAGGGAAGCCGCCTCAAACAAAAGAAGTAGTAGCACGAAAACCTTTCGTATCTGACGCCAAAATCGATGAGACATTTCGTCCTCTGCTTCGTGGAAGTCTTATGCAAAGGTATCGCATTCTGTGGGACGACAATTATTACATTAGCTTCGGCGATTGGCTGGCCGAGCCGCGCTATTCGGCTGGCTATGATGCTCCTGAGAAATTGATTGTGCGCCAGACTGGGGATTCTCTCATTGCGACTTTGGACGATCAACAGTTTGTTGTGCGCGATAACCTCTATACAATCGGGTCTCCTAAGTTACCGATTAGATTACAATACGTCCTGGGGGTTTTGAATTCGAAACTACTCAACTGGTTCTACCAGAATATTCTCAATCCCGAAAAAGGCGAAGCGCTCGCACAGGTGAAGCGGGGCCATCTCGCTGAATTACCCCTTAGGATACCCGACTTCAGCGACCCGGCGGACGCGGCCCGCCACGACCGCATGACAGCCCTCGTCCAGCGTATGTTGGACCTGCACAAGCAACTGGCCGGGGCGACGCTCCCCCACAGCCAAGAGCTGCTGCAACGGCAGATCGACGCCATCGACCGCCAGATCGACCGGCTGGTCTACGCGTTATACGAGTTGACCGACGAAGAAATTCGGATTGTGGAGGGGCGGGGGTGAGCCGATTCCCGGAATCAGCGCAGGCGAGGGGGCGTATCCATCCCCAACCAGCCAGCTATCTCAGCCAGGACCTGACTCAAACTGGGCTGGTCGGACGGAGCCAGGCGGTCATGCGGCCCAATGTGCTTGTGATGGGGAAATGTGACGATTTCAGGGTGATGGGGGGCGTTGTCATAACGAAAGAGACGCTCTCTCCCTTGCAGATACGTATAGGCATAGCTAATGCGTACCGGGTAGCCCAATTCGGTGCTGACCACTTCATAGATGTCGAGAAAAGAGTCATCCCAGAAGAAAACACGACCCCGGACAAGACCATTGAAGTCGTCCGAAGATAGACAGACGAATGGATCCTGAAGATGGCTTACCAGGAGATTTTGGCGCAAGCCCCGTTCCAGGGATGCAAAGTAGTCGTCAATGTTCACGCAGCCATCAACTCGCTCTGCATAAACTGGCGAACCGGCAGAGAGGTCAGGTACAGATGATATAGCCCTGCCCACATCATCAGATCGTCGTCATCTCCCAATTCGCCGTCCTGATAGCGCCGAAAAAACTCGATAGTTGAATACCCATATTTCCGCTCATAGGTACGCAAACGTTCGCTGAGGCCGTCAAAGGTCACTCGCTGAGATGTCAACATAGCCCGACTCCTCGCTCTACCACTGTTGGGGTGAACTGTCCAGATCCATAGCTCATTAGCTACCCCAAGAGTATACGATCCTTGATCCCTTCAGTCAATAAAGTGCAAATCGGGAAAAGCGCAACGCTAAATCGACGCCACGGGCTGCCAGATCGACCGGCTGGTCTACGAATTGTACGGTTTGACCGACGAAGAAATTCGGATTGTGGAGGGGCGGGGCTGACCCGATTCCCGGAATCGTCTACAACTTCAACTTACACACACGGACACCCACCCAGGCGCGCTGACAATGACCAACCCCTTCGCCCGTTTCGAGCGTGATGTCCTGCTTCTCTTCATCACCCGCATCATCCGTCTCTTCGCCTACGGCTTTCTCTCCGTCGTCCTGGCCCTCTACCTGGCCGCCATCGGTTTGGACGAACGGCTGATCGGTCTGCTCATCAGCGTTACTCTGGCCGGGGACGCGGTCATCTCCCTCTGGCTCACCACCTCCGCCGACCGGGTGGGGCGCAAGCGAATGCTGGTGGCGGGCAGCCTGTTGATGGCCGGGGCCGGCGTGGCCTTTGTCATCACCCGCAACCCGCTGTTGCTGATGCTGGCGGCGATTGTCGGTGTGATCAGTCCCAGCGGCGGCGAGATCGGCCCCTTCCTCTCCATCGAACAGGCCGCGCTCAGCCAGCTTCTCCCCGACAAGCGGCGCACAGGCGTCTTTGCCTGGTACAATCTGGTCGGCTCCTTTGCCACGGCCACAGGTGCGCTGGCGGGCGGCTGGCTGAGCGGCGCACTCCAGCAGGACGGATCAACGCCAGCCGATTCCTACCGGGCGGTCATCATCGGCTATGCCCTGGCGGGGCTGGTGCTGCTTCTGCTCTTTGTAGCGCTGTCACGCCGGGTGGAGGTGGCGGCAACAGTCACCGCTTCCAAACGACGGCTGGGCTTGCACCGCTCCCGGGGCGTGGTGATGAGGCTGAGCGCGCTCTTTGCCCTGGACGCCTTCGGCGGCGCGTTTGTGGTGCAGAGTATTCTAGCCTACTGGTTTTACATCAAATTTGGTGTGGATGCCCGGGTGTTGGGGTCGATCTTTTTTGGCGCGAACATTCTGGCGGGTATCTCTGCGCTCCTGGCCGCGCGCATCGCGGCCCGCATCGGGCTGATCAACACAATGGTTTTTACCCACATTCCCTCCAACATTCTGCTGATTCTGGTGCCGCTGATGCCCAATCTGGCTCTGGCGATTGGGGTTCTGCTCCTGCGTTTCAGCATCTCCCAGATGGACGTGCC
>JACQGT010000328.1 GCA_016199425.1 Chloroflexota bacterium | reverse complement strand
ACGTTCAAGTCAAAAACTACGAGTTGCTGCGTGAAACGTGAAACGTGAGATCAAACAGCCTTTTTCACGCTTCACGCCTCACGTTTCTGGTTGAAGAACCCAGCAGATCCTCATAGGCCCGCCCGTTCCCGAATGAAATCATCCAGATTCACTACTTCCCCCGTCTGCGCCGAGTGGTTGGCGGCCAGGGCTGCGGCGGTGGAGCGGATGCCCGCGGCCAGGTCGGAACGAATGGCCGAAGGATTGCCTGTGCGGATAGCTTCGATAAAGGCGGCATTGACGCCCAGGCGGAAGGGGCCTTCGTTTTGCCACTCCTCCACGCCCTCTTTGCTAAAGCGGGCTGCGCCCTGATTCGTCACCCGGATCAGCTCGTCCCGCAGGGCAAAGTCTGCGCTGGGGCCGACCTGAATTTCGGGGAAGAGGGAATAGGTCCCCGCGCACAGACCCACCGCGCCGCTCTTGTGGCGAAAGTTGACCGCGTAGCCGTCCCAATTGTCGAAGCCCTCGTCAAAATTCGTCTGCTGGCAGTTGTAGAAGGCAAAGACGCTCTCGATCTCACCCACCAGGGATTGGGCCAGGTCGATGAGATGGATGTTCTGGTCCACAATTTGGCCGCCTGCCTTCTCCCGCTCCCACATCCAGCGCACAGGCGGACGCGTCCAATACCAGCGCAGGTTGACCATCGCCACCGGCTTGTCTTCCATCAGCCAGGCCGCGGCCTCGTGACCTTTGGTATAACGCCAGTGCAGAGCCACGCAGACCGGCACACCCCGGCTCTCCGACGCCCGCAACAGACGGCCTGCCTTCGCCAGGTCCAGTTCCACCGGCTTTTCCAGAAAGAGAGGAACGCCCGCCTCTACCACAGCCAGAGCCGGGTCGCCGTGGAGGTGAGTGGGGGTGCAAACGTAAACCCCATCCAACTCTTCTGTCGCCAACATCTGTTCGTAATCGGTGTAGGCCCGCCCGCCCCAGGCCGCGGCCATGGCCTGCGCCCGTTCTGGCAGCAGATCGCAGGCTGCGGTCACCGCCACCCCGTCCATCTCCCACAGCAGGTCAGTCTGGCTTTTGCCCATGCGCCCTGCACCAATGACGCCGATACGTAATGTTCTGCGTGTGTTGCTCATCACAATTTCCCGCCGTAACGCAAGCTGTTAGCTTGCGAAGATCGCAAGCTAACAGCTTGCGTTACTTTGCGTTGATGTAGGCCGGTAGCGCCCGCCGGGTTGTCTGTCTGTAGAAGAATGTGTCCAGGGCCAGGGAAAGCGCACCCACTGGCCCGCTGCGTTCGCCAAAGGTGGCCCGACGGATGGTCTCGGCTGTCCCCGCGCCGTTGAACGAGCGACGAACCACAATTTCCTTGAGTACTGGCGCAAAAATATCGTAGCCTCGGTCCAGCAGCCCGCCCAGCACAATCAGGTCCGGGTTGAGCGCGTTGACCAGATTGGCCAGGGCAATGCCAGCGTATTCGGCCCGCTCCTCCAGCATCTGGCGCACGGCCGGGTGACCGTTGCGGCCCGCAGAAAAAATGCTCTCCATCGGCTCCGGCTGGCCGTCCACCAGGGCTGGGTCCAGCCGCGCCGCTTCTTCCACAATCACCCGCTCGGAAATCAGCGTCTCCAGACAGCCGGTGTTGCCGCAACGGCAGCGCTCGCCGCCTGTGGGGAGCATTGTCCAGTGGCCGATCTCTCCCGCCGCGTAGCCCGCGCCCCGGTAGATGTGGCTGTCCACCACCAGCCCCGCGCCCACGCCGATGCGGGCGTAGACAAAGGCCAGAACCGGCTTGCCCTGCCCCGCCCCAAAGATAGCCTCGGCCAGGGCCATGCAGCGCACATTGTTCTCCACAGCCACGGGCAGACCCATGCGCTGGGAGAGCAGAGCGGCCAGGGGGACATTGCGCCACTCCAGGCCGGGTGCCCAGACATTGACGCCCTTTTCGCTGTCCACCAGACCGGACGCGCCCACCCCCACGCCGATCACCTGCGCACTCTCCGCGCGCAAACCGGCATCGGCCAGCATCCCCAGCGCCGCATCCGCCAGCCGGTCAATGGCGACTTCGGCGGCTTCGCCTGTCCGGTGGGGAACCACCCGCAGGTCCAGCAGACGGGCGTCCAGCGTGCCCAGGGCGATCTGCGCCCGGCGCGCCCCGATGTGAATGCCAATGGCGTAGCGGCTCTCTGCCACCAGTTGCAGGGCCGTGGGCTTGCGCCCCGCGCCGGCGGTCAATCCGGCGCTGTCTGTGCCCGTCTCGGCCACCACCCCCTCGTCGATCAGCGGGGCCACCAGTTGGGTGACAGTGGCCGTAGAAATTCCCGTGCGCCGGGCCAGCCGGACGCGGGAAATGGGCTGGTGATGCAGCAGCGTCAGCAACAGACGCCGCCGGTTATCAGCCCGAATCTGGGCAGTTTGACGGGATGGAGGGCTGCCGTTCACAGGTTCTTCGTTTGGAAAGAGGACACCCGTCGCGTGTAGGGGAATTACTTTGGGTGTCAAAAGAATTGGTAATGGATGGATTATAGGCGAGAGGGGAGGGGTTGTCAATTTTGGATTGGATGGATTGGGAATCTATTTTACGCCCGTATCACCTGATGGCTGGCTGTGGTATATTGGGTGCTGCCACGTGTGGACCACTGACAGCGGAAGGGATGAAATCTGGCTCTTTGGGATCTCAAGGGGTTGACATATCGAGATAACCTCGGCGCTATCGTCTTGCAGGCCGAAACCAGGCGAAACTTGCACCTTCGAGACGCTGTCGGGGCCAATGTGATTGTCAACCCCCTGAGATCCTGTAGAACCCTTTTGTTTTCGATTTCGTAGCGACTCTCGTATACTGGGAACGATTTGATTCAGCAGACGACCCATAGCGAAGGAAACTATCCAATGAAAGTTCTTGTCACCGGCGGAGCCGGTTTTATTGGCAGCCATGTGGCCGACGAGCTACTGGCCGCGGGCCATCAGGTCGTTGTTCTCGACAATCTGCACACGGGGAAGAAAACGAATCTGCCCGCGGGAGCCACCTTCCACCAGGCCGATCTGCGGGATCAGCCTCGGCTGGCGGAGATTTTTGCCGCGGAACAACCCGACGCCATCTCCCATCAGGCGGCGCTGGCCAGCGTGCGCGACAGTATGAGCGACCCGGCCACCTACGCCCAGGTCAATGTAGTGGGCACGCTCCATCTGTTGGAATTGGCTCGGGCCTATGGCGTGAAGAAGATCGTCTTTGCCAGCACAGGCGGAGCCACTTACGGCGAGGGCTACAGCGAGGACGGCAGCAAATTGCCCTTTACCGAGGAAAGCAGAGCACAGCCCAAAGACAACTACGGGGCCAACAAACTCAGTTGCGAGTTTCACCTGGACCTCTACCGGCAGAACTACGGGCTGGAGTATGTAGCCCTGCGCTATCCGAATGTCTACGGCCCCCGCCAGGACAGCAAAGGCGAGGCGGGCGTCGTAGCCATCTTTGCCGGGGCAATGCTGCACAATCTGCCCACAAAAATCACCGGCGATGGCAGGCAGATTCGAGATTTTTGCTATGTGAACGACATTGCCAGAGCCAACCGGCTAGCCCTGGAAAGTGACGCCAGCGGCATTATCAATGTGGGCACGGGCGTCCCCACGGACATCAACCGGGTACATGCAGTGTTGTCGATTGCCACGGGCTACACCCAGGCCCCGGTACACGTGGCCCGGCCCGCGGGGGAGGTGCTGGCAACTTATCTGGACAGCACAAAGGCCAGGCAAGTCCTGGGCTGGCAGGCGGAGGTCACGCTGGAAGATGGGATGGCGCGGACTGTCGCCTGGCTGCGGGGCAGCACCCGGCTCTGATGCACATCCTCATCAACGGCTGGTTCTGGGGTCAATCCACCACCGGCAGCGGGCAATATCTGCACCGGCTGGTGGAACACCTGGCTCGGACAGAGACGGGCACGCGCTTCACACTCCTCACACCAAAAACGAGAGATTGGAGATTGGAGATTGAGGACGGAGCGTCCCAATCTCTAATCTCTAATCTCCAATCTCCAATCCCCCCCCTTCCCCGCCAACTCGCCAAACTCTACTGGGAGCAGATCGCCGTCCCCAGCGCGGCCCGACGGCTGGGCGCGAATCTGATCTTCGTTCCCTATTGGGCGGCCCCTCTCTGGCAGCCTGTGCCCACAGTCGTTACCGTCCACGATCTGATCCCCCTGCTTCTGCCTGCCTACCAGGGTGGGGCGCTGAACCGGCTCTACACAGTCCTGGTCAGCGCCACCGCGGCCCGGGCCGCGGCTGTGATTACCGTCAGCCGGGCCGGCGCGCGGGATGTGACGACCCATCTGCTCATTCCCCCAGCGCGGGTTTTCCCCGTCCATCACGGGCCGAATGTGGCCGCCCGACCCCTCCCCGACGACCACGAACTGGCAGCCATCCGCGCCAAATATGACCTGCCGGAGCGCTATTTCCTCTATCTGGGCGGCTTCGACGTGCGCAAAAATGTGGCGGGCATCCTGGCCGCCTACCGGCGTTATCTGGACAAGGGCGGCGACCCGGCGGTGAAACTCGTCCTGGCGGGGAGACTCCCGGACGCCGACACCCCTTTCTTCCCCGATCCCAGACGCATAGGCGCAGAGTTGGGCGTGAGCGAACAGCTCCACTGCACAGGCTGGGTGGAGGAGACCGACAAACCCCTTCTGTACGCCGGCGCCGTTGCTTTCCTCTTCCCC
Source organism: Chloroflexota bacterium (assembly GCA_016199425.1). Classification (GTDB taxonomy): domain Bacteria; phylum Chloroflexota; class Anaerolineae; order Caldilineales; family Caldilineaceae; genus JACQGT01. Next base: position 176 of record JACQGT010000328.1, on the reverse strand, counting down.
AGCCATTACGAAGGCTTCGGGATGATGATTTTGGAGGCGATGGCCGCGGGCTGCCCGGTGATTAGCAGCCAATCCCCTCGCGCAAGCTGATTGCGCGTTTTGCCGCTTTTTTGTATACTACTCTCCAATTCCGGGCTTCCATAGATGTTCAGATACTGTTTTTCGTAGGGGCGCTT
>JACQGT010000337.1 GCA_016199425.1 Chloroflexota bacterium | reverse complement strand
TCACGGATGTGAACCGTGCGCTCTAACCAGCTGAGCTACTCACCCAGGCACTTGTCAGTATATCCATCTGCTCGGAATTTTGCAAATTGGCCCAATGCTGGGACAATGGAATACCTGTGGAACAGGGGGCAAAGTACGTAGACTCCGGTCATGAACACGAAACCATCCACATATGAACGCGGCAAACTCATAGCAGTCTTTGCCCGGTATCCCGAGATTCAGGCAGTCTATCTCTTCGGGTCCGGCGCGTCCGGGCGCACCCACGCCGAGAGTGATCTGGACCTGGCCATTCTCTCGTCGCCGTCACTCGCTGCCAGGAAACTGGATATTCTAACCGATCTGGCCCGGCAGGGTATCTGCAATGTGGACCTGATTTTTCTTGAACGAGCCGATATTGTGCTGCGCTACGAAGCCGTGCGCTTGAACCAACTGGTGTACACTACCCCCAACTTCGATAGAGGTGAATTATACTCGAACGTCGTTCGTCAATATCTGGATTTCCTTCCCTATTTGGAAGTTCAACGGCAAGCGTACAAGAGGAAGGTTCTGAGTGGCACGAAGAGAAGTCCTGCGGAAACGTCTTCAATATCTTGACGAGTGCCTTATCGTCCTGTATAGAGCGCAAAAGTACACGTTCGAGGAATTCGTTTCCGATCCAGAGCGATATGGCAGCGTCGAACGATTCTTGTAGCTATCCATCGAGTCTCTCTCGGATATGGGGAATCACATCATCGCTAATCAGGAATTGGGCACGGTGGAGACATATAGTGACATTTCCCAACTCTTGTATGAGGCAGCGCTTATCAGCCTTGAACAACGCGAGGCGTGGATTCGAATGGCCGGCTTTCGCAATGTTCTAGTCCACGGATACCTCGAAATCGATCGAGAGATCGTCTATCGAGTCTTACAAGAAAACCTATCAGACATTTCAGCGCTGCGAACGGTCTTCGCACAATTTCTCTAGAATCCCATGCCACTTCTCTTCCGCTACAACCGCCACCTGCAACGCATCTTCTTCGTCCTCGTCATCCTGGCCGGTCTCTACGGCTGGCGCTACGCGGTGACCAACTGGAGCTTCGATCTCAGCCTCTTCGACCTCTCCGTGCTGACCGACCAGACCGACTGGATGGAGACAATCGCCGCGCTCTTGGAGCAGGCAATCCAGCTTTTCCTGGCTCTCACCAGCGGATAAACAATTCTCAGGGCAAGCGGCACCGCCTCGGTCTCCATTTTTTGTTGATGAAACGTGAAACGTGAGGTCACCGGTCGATCTCACGTTTCACGTTTCTACTGGCAAAACCGGCGGATGGAACTGAAATCCTGCCCGCCGTCCCTCATTAATTTGGGTCGTACTTGCACTTTTGCCCTGTCACCCCGTTGAAATAGATGCACAATTCGATGATGGCGGGCCGCCACTTCTTTTCGTCGATGTTGCTCGGCTCCATAATCGCCCACCAATACTGCTCCTCGTCGTTGGGATTGCCGTCGTTCATCCAGTCCAGATTGGGCATAGTGAGCAGACTCATCAACCCGATCCAGGGCTGCCAGTTGGCCGCGGCATACTGGTAGGCCCGCTTCAAATAGTCGGCCTGGACAAACATATCGATCCCCGCGTCCGCGCCGTGCCATTTGTAGGCGGGGTTGACCGAATCGTAGGTCCAGCCGAACTCCAGGATGACAACTTTCTTGTTGGTGTCGCCGTAGCGAACCATAATGTTGCGGATGTCCTCCACGTGGCGGAAGGCGAAGAAGCGATAGCCGCCATACCTCTTATCCGCGGCCGCAGTGGCCGGGTCCAGTTCGGGCGGAGCGGCAAAGCCCGCTCCATGCACGCCCAACGCATCGAAGTAGCCATTGCTGTTGCCGCCCATGGCCTGGTACATCTGGTCATAGAACTTGTCGTCCGGCATGGCGATGGGGCTGTCGTCGCCGGTGGGGGCCATGCCGGCATTGATGACCAGAGCGTTGGCGTTGGCCCGTTTGATAGCAGCGTAAGCCTGGCCCAAGAAGCGCACATACTCCGCCGGGTTGGGCCGGTTGCCGCCCCACTCACGGGCCAGGTTCGGCTCGTTCCACACCTGATAGGCCTGGATACAGCCCTCGGCGTTGGGAGCGCAGTTGTAACGGTCAGCCAGAGCAAAGAGAAAGTCGGCGAAGTGGCTGGCATTGCCCGGTGGCTGACCGGCCCAGAAGTTGGTCTTGTCCGGATCGCTGGAGACGCGCGCCAGCAGTTTCAGCCCGCTGGCGTTGGCCTGCTGCACCACCCGGTCGGCAAGCGACCAGTCGTATTGGCCTTTGCCCGCGCCCTCAATCGTCTCCCAGGCAAAGGCCTGTTTGACCCAACGGAAGCCAGCCTCGTTCATCAACTCCAGATCGCGGCGGGCGATCTCTTCCCGCCACCAGAGAAAGGCCTGGGCACCGAAGTCCGGGCTGGACATGGACGCATCAGCAAATGGGCCGGATGCGGGGGCCGCGGGCGCAGCGGCTGCCGGTGGATTCCCGGTGCCGGGCTGGCTGGCCGCAGGCGCGCCGCCCTTCAACGCCGCCGGATCACCTTCGATTGTCAAAAATTTCAGAGCAGTCCAGCCGATGGTTGCGCCGTTCTCGGAAAGTTGCGCCCACGTGCCGTCGTCGGAAACTGCGACCAGTTCAAAGCGCTGGCCTTCGGTAGCGGCGCGCACGATATCGAAGCTGGTCCCCGGCCCGGAGCGCACGTTGAGTTCGGTGGCATCGACCACAGCAAAGATCGGCTGGGCGACAACCGCGGGTGCAGCCGGTTGCGCGACTGGTTGCGCCGCTGTCGCGGGAACCGGTGTATCCGTAGGCGCGGGAGCCGATTCCACCTGGGCAGGCACGGACGTCTTTGTGGGCGTGGGGGTGGGTTCTTCCTCATCGCCGCCGCAGGCCGTCAGCGCCAAGAGCGTGAGCAGGGCAACGAGCAGGAGTCTCAAATGGTGTTTCCGATCAATCATCAGCGGTTCCTTTGGCTGGCAAACGTCTATTTTTGGGCGTGGGAGGGAAGCCGGGGGAGGCTACTCTATTGTAAGAGGGAACGGGTAAAAGGAGAAATTCGTTCCCGGTGGGGGGTAGAGTTCTCGTACGGAGGTGTGTTATACTACCAACAGATGACTCGACAATAGTTGCCGGGAGGTAGGCTATGGCAATTTCCTTGACTTTAGAGTTGGCGGACAATCGAACAACCAGTGCGGTAGTCCAGGCGCTCAGTCTGTATCGCTCTCAGCTACAGACTTCGATTCGACGCAGCAGGCGGAAACTTGCGCAGTTTGAAAAGGTATACGGCGTATCTACTGATACATTTCTCAATGATATGGCGGCGGAAGACCTGCCCGGCGGCGATCTGGAATACATCGAGTGGGCCGGAGAGGCGCGCCTGCTAGAGGGACTCGAAGGCGAAATCGAGGAGATTGAACGTGTCCAGCGGCAACTATAGATGTTCAGATACTGTTTTTCGTAGGGGCGCTGCTTGCTGCGCCCCTACAGAGAAAATCTTTGCCTGAAAGACTATACCTGTAATTTCTGCCTACTTCCCCATCCCCCGCAACGCATCGTAGACCGGCAGCGGACTCCAGTCGTTGCGCACAATCCCCCATTGGGCCTTCTCCGTGCCATCCGCCACCACCCGAAAGTTGAGATTCCAGAGGAAGGCCGGACCCGCCCAGCCCCAGTTACGCATCATCTGATAGGCTTCTACCGTCCAGGCGGCCTGCTCTTCGAAGCTGTTGTCGTTGGCATAGGCATAAGCCGGGTGGAAAGCGCCGCCCGCGGCCCAGCCAAATTCGGTGGGCCAGATGCGTTTGTTGCCCGCGCCGGCGTTGACAGCCCGCTGCCGGTAGCCTTCCATCGTGCTGCGGAAGCTCCACGAATGGTGGGGACTGTCGCACGCGCCGTTGAAGCTGTTGCCGGAGACCTGAATCGCCGCGCAGGCCGTCTCCCAGACACTAGAAGGGGGCACATTGTAGCCGCTGGGATGCGCGCCAATACCGTCAGCGTAGTTGTTCACCCCGGCGGCGAACATCCCGTCCAGATAGGCGAAGTCGTCCATAGCCAGATTGCCGTTGTTGCCGGCGGGGGTCAGCGCGCCGCTGATCACCAGCATAGAGGGGCAGGCCGCTTTGATACTGGCGTAGGAGGGGGCCAGGAGGGCCACATACTCTGCCGGATTGAGGGGTTTGTTGCCCCATTCGTAGTGTAAGTTCTGTTCGTTCCAGACTTCGATAGCCTTCAACGCGGAGCCGCAATACTTGCCCGCCAGCGCGCCGTTGAAGCGGGCAAAGGTCTGTGGGTCCTGGGGCGGGCCGCCCACACTCGGGTCAAAACCCGGCTCCCGTGCCCAGGGCGGCGAATTCACCACACTGAAGAGGAGACTGATCCCTGCGCCATTGGCCGCGTTGACAATCCCATCCAGCGCGCCCCACTGGTAATCGCCGGGGTTCGGCTCAAAGACCCGCCACTCCACCTGCTGCTTGACCCAGCCAAAACCCATGCCGGCAGTCATAGCCATCACCTGACCGGCCTGGTCGTTGTGGACCATATGGGCCTGGACGCCGTAGCCAAAGCTGCCGCCCCCGGTGGGGGCCGGCGCGCTGACCGCAGGAGATGAAGAAGGCGCTGCCGCTGCCACAGCCACTGGTTCCGGCGGTGCAGGGATGTCGGTAATCACTGTCACGCTGTTTGCCAGACCGTTGGCGCTGGTCAGGCTACCAATGGCCCAGCCGACGACGCCGTTTTTCAGTTCGATCTGCCACCAGTCCTGGGCCTGATTCTTGCCCGTCACCCGGTAGGTGACGCCGGGATCAATTGTGCCGACGATAGGATAAAGAGTGCTCGGCCCCTGGCGCACGTTGACAATCTGACCGCTGCTCAGACTGGCAGATTCCGGCGCAACCTCTGCTTTGGCCGCGGCTGATTCCTCGGCGCGGTTGGCAACCGGCGCACCGAGCAGCACAGAAACAGTGCTGATCCCACTGATCGGACGGTTGTTCTCGACGATTTGGGCTTCCACCCGCAGGCTGCCCTGTCCTTCGGGCGCGGCAAAGGCATAGGCGGCATTGTCCAGGGGGCGAGACTCCTGGGCCAGGATAGAACCGTCGGGATTGATAACTGAATAAGCCACGGCCAGGGTTGCGCCTCCGCTCACAGGGCCAATCTGGAATTGGCGGGCCACATCCCACAGATTGGGGTCGATGTCGCCCGAATCAGCATCGCGCAGAATCGCCTGGGTCACATTGTAGCGCTGGAGCAGATTCAATTTGTGGGCAAAGCTGCCCGCATGTTCCAGATAGACAGTGCGCTCGAAGCCCTGGTCGTCTATGTAGCTATACCAGTAGCTCCCAATTGCCTCGTCGTAGGTCAGGCGGCTGAGGAGGCGGGGATTGTCCAGGCTGATGTTGACGACTTCGCCGGGGGCTGCGTTGTCCGTGCTGCTCTGTATCTGGGCAATCAACGGCTGCAACGCCTCCTGATAGCCTTTGAGCAGCAGATAGTTGCCGCTGCGCTCTACCGACTGGCTGGGCAGTTCAATTTCCAATTTATCGCGCCCCACGTGGTCTGTCGCCCAGGCCAGGAGAGCGTCGATCTCGCCGCCGGTCTGATAGGCTCGGGGGTCAACGGGTGCGGGGATGATCAGCCGATCGGCCACCGCGGCCAGAGCAGGCCAGTCGTAGCCGAAGGTATCCCACTCTTCCGCAGAAATCTGCCGGGGCGAGTCCACACGCACAGCGAGAGTTTTGTTGATTTCAGGTGCGTGCAAACGCTCGGCCAGGCGGGTGATGAAAGCCACAAAATCGGCCCGGGCCGCGGGTTCTGCGTCCACGCCCCGGTAGTCGATAATGACGCCAGGGTGGTTGTTGGCCTGCAAGCGGTCGGCGACGGCGTTGAGTTGATTTTCCTGCAAACCCGGGTCTACCAGCATATTGTTGAGCAGATCGACACGGGGAATTTCGCCCGCCACCCAATTGCGCAGAACCGGTACAATGTCGTAGTTGCCAGGCGGGACGCCCCGTGTCTCTCCATCCAGAGCACCATCGCCGCGCAGGTAGAGACCGGCTGCGGCCACTGTCGCCACTGCGCTGTCGGAAAAAGCAGGAAGTTGGCCGGAAAGACCCACATTTACCGCCACCCGAGGCAGGGGGGCTGCGCTCTGCATCAACACAAAGTTGCCCACAAGCGGGCTGCTCAGATCCGCGATCACCCGATCTTCGGCGCGAACGACTGTGCTGGGCACATACGACCACTTCTCCCCAGTCCAGGTATAGAGATCGAGAGTCTCGTAGGGTTCGCTGTCATTGGGGATGGGCATGCGCAGAACAGCCTTCTGCGGTTCGTCGCCCCGAATCACCAACTGGTAGATGGGGCTTTTGGGCTGAAGAGAATTGGGGAGGGATGCAATCGCAGGTCGCCATTCCTCACCCGCGCTGCCGCTAACAAAGTCGGCCCGGGGAATGCTTTGTAGCGAAGCCCGGAAGGATGTCTCGACAGCCTCGGCAGGAAAGATCAGCGCTGTGCCGTCGGGGTCCGTCAGCGTGGCTCCCTCCGTGCCTACGCTCGTCAGGGTCAACCCCTGGATGCGTTCCAGCAAACTGACCGGCGGCAACAGAAGAGCCACCGCCAGCAGGGCCGGGATCAGAATCAGACTGGCGACGGTGGCTGCCGAACCTTCCAGCAAAGAGGCCAGATTGCGCCCGAAGGGTCGGCGGTCATCGTAGTTCATTCGTTGCATGATTGTTTTGTTTTCCTCTACGTTCCTGCCATCTTTAGCTGCAAAGCCAGCGCTGCTGACAGGATAAATACGCGCCCCATATCATAGCACAGCAAAAGGAGGGCACAAAAACCATCCGCTTTCGTTGCCTTTACACAGTCCAGAAATTCTTGCTGCCACCACCTGAAAAACCCTCCGGGAAGGTATCCTGTCATTCTCGTCTTTTCACTCCCCGTGCTATACTCAGTAGACCGCAATACTGCCAAGCCCGACTCAGGAATACGGACTACGGACTGGTGACTACGGACTACTTTGCATTGTTGAGGAAAGACCGGTCTCTTCCCAGTCCGTTAGACGACGTTTCCGCCACGCTTCTCCTACGTAGCGATCCCATACAGAATGACATTTCGACTTTCCACCCCACAATCCCCATCCCGGCCCGGTCGTCTATGGCTGCAACTGCTCCTATGGGTCGGCTTTTTGTTGAGCCTGCTCATCGGCCTGGGCGCGCTGCTTGGCGTCTTTTTGCTGCCCGATCTGGAGCAGGAGAGCGAGCTGGTGGTGGCGGATCCCCTTCTGCTGGTGGAGCCGGCGGCCATTCCCCCTCATCTGGCTCTGCTCCAACTGGCGGGGGCTGATGGGGATGCTCTGGTGCGCCAGGCCGCCACCGCCGGTGAACGCACTCTGGCCTACAGTATTTTGCTCTACGACAGTACCCTCACCCCCTCGCGCCAGGCCAACGAATTGCTGCGCGTGGGTCGCCAATTCCTGGCTGTAGACGATCCCTTGCGGGCGGTGGCTGCCTTCAATCGGGCGCGGACGGTGGCGATCTTTGCCCTGCCCATGCCTCCCCTGGAACGGGGCCAGCTTCTCGCCCGCAGCGCAGATGGGCTGGTACAGGCCGGCGATCTGGGCGGCGCGCGGCAAACTGCTTTGCAGGCTCAATCCGTGGCGGCCCAGGCTGCGGCTCTGCTCCCGGCCCAGCGCGGCCAGATTCTGCAGGCAGTGGAGCCGATCATCCGCGCCCAGGGCAGCGCGGAGGAGATCCAGCGCTTGAACGAACTTCTGCGCGCGCCCGGCCAGGTTCCCCAGCGGGTGGCGCTGATCAGCGGTCTGCCCCAGTTACGGGCGGAATATCCCGCGCCGCCTCTCCTGGCCGATCTGCGCAACCAGCGCATGGCCGCGGCCCAGGCGCTGATCGACCGCCTCCTCCTCACCGGCGGCCAGGACATCGAGCCAGAACGGGCGGCCCTGGCCGAGGCGCTGCTGGCCGAAGATCGGCTGCGGGGCGAAATCTACGCGGGCTGGAACAATCCCGCGCTGCAACTGGCCGAACGCCACGAGCTGCTGCTCGACTATCGGGACTGGCTGCTGGTGAAGGTGCGGGCCGCAGAGGGTGGCTTTGGGCTGCGTCTTGTGGATGGCTGGGAAGCTGACAAGGAGGCGATCCGCGGGGCGCTGGGCCGGGTGATGGGCGAATTGAACGCGCTGATAACTGCTCAGATCGAGGAAGACCCCGACCCGCTCAGCCGGGCTGTGCTGCGTCTGGAATCCTTGCAATGGCTGGCATTGCAGGTCGAATTGGGCTTCTATCCCAACGCGCCTTTGGGCGATCTAAGCAGTCGCATGGAGCAAGCGCAGACGGAATTGGAAACGTTCAACAGCCCGCCAGACTTGCCCATCTTTTACGACGCGGGGGCCAAGCCGCCGGGGTTTCGCATTGCCCGGCGTTACGAGTAACCTTCCGGTTAACTGCTCAAGACTAGCGCCGGTTGAGTAGGCGGGTGCTGTTTCC
>JACQGT010000336.1 GCA_016199425.1 Chloroflexota bacterium | reverse complement strand
GCAGTGAGCAGTGAGCAGTGGCGTCGAACAGTCCAACTGATTACTGACTGCTCACCGATGACTATCGGTTCACAAGCGCCAAGACCGCCGGCCCATAGGTGCGCGCCTTCCAGGGGCCGATGGCGGCAATCTGCTGCAATTCTGCCAGGGAAGAAGGCTGTTGGGTGGCGATCTGCAAAAGGGTGTCGTTGTTGAAAACGATGTCCGGGTCCACGCCCCGGGCTGTGGCCGTCTCTGTGCGCCACTGGCGCAGGACGTCATAGCGGGCGCGTTCGGCAGACGAAAGCAACTGCTCCGGACGCACGGTTGATTCCGGGAAGGGGGGCGCGGGTCGCCTCTGCCCGTGACGCACGGCCTCCAAGACTTCCCGGCCAAAGCGGCTCGCCTGGTGATCGCCAAAGCCCCGAATCGCGACCAGTTCGGCCAGGGATGTGGGTTTGCGTTGGGTCAATTCCCCCAGCACGGTGTCGCCCAACACTTTGAAGGGCGGGCGATCCAGCCGTTCGGCGGTGATCTCCCGCCAGCTCCACAACTCCTCCAGCAGCCCCAAATCCTCCTGCGCCACTTCGCGGGTCTGCTTCAGCCGCCAGAAGGTGCGCTCCTGGGCTGGCTCCTCGTAGCGCAGTTCAGCCAGGGCCGCAAAGCCCTCCTGGGCCTCCTCCCAACGGTCAGCCTCTTGCAGCGCGGCCATCTGGCGCTGGCGCAACACGGGCAGGTAGTGGGTGTCCAGTTGGGCGTAGGTCATCTGCTGGGGCGTGAGGGGACGACGCCCCCAATCCGTGCGCTGCATACTCTTGTCGCTGACCACACCGAATTCGTCTTGCAGGATGGCGGCCAGCCCCACCCCATTGCGGCCCAGAATGCGGGCGGCCAGTTGGGTGTCGTAGACATTGGCGCAGCGGAAGTTGAAATCCCGATCCAGCAGACGGATGTCGTTTTCCGCGGCGTGGAAAAGCACCTCCACGACCGGGTCGGCCAGAATCTCGCCCAACGGCTGCAAGTGATGGAAACTGAGCGGATCGAGCAGATAATCCACTGTGGGCATGGGATCAGCGGGTGTGGTGCGCTCACCGGCACCGTTCACACAGACCGAAATCTGAATCAGACAGACCCGGGGGTGATAGCGATAGAGGCTGTCGCTCTCGGTGTCCACCGCAATCAACGGCTGATCGCGCAGGTGGGCCATCATTTCAGTAAATTCCCCAGCAGAGCGGACAAGCCGGGGCGCAGGAATATCAGAAGGTATCGGGCGGGTAGAGGTGGATTTCGTCATGAAATGGGTCGATCCGGTCTCTCGTTTGGCAGTGGGTAAGCAGTTATCAGTGAACAGTTATCAGTGAACAGTGACGAGTCGCAACTGATAACTGATAACTGTTCACTGATAACTCTCCCCCGACAACGCCACCCATCATAACGCGGGCTGAACCGAGTGTCAATTTGGGAATGCGGCAGGGCGCTCGATTCCGGGAATGGACCAGCACCAGTCTGTAGACCAGAGATTGCCTGGTCCATTCCCGGAATCAGAACCCTTCAGACGGTTTCCATTTTCCCCTTTTCTGGTATAATTGTTCCGTCCGGCCCATCCATTCGCCTGTCCGCCAGCCGTCACTGCGGAACAGGCCCACCCAAAGGAGGCAAGTCCGTGCAATCCACACCCACTGCGGACAGTGCGTTCTATCATCCCGACGCCGAACACATCGCCCACAACCGCCGGGGCTTTTGGATCGCTGCCCTGCTAGAACTGGTCGGTCTGCTCGTCTTCGTCGGCCTTTTCAATCTGGTCTTCGACCGCATGGGCGACGGGCTGGACGGCTGGCTGCTCATCTTTCTGGGGCTGTTGATGAGCCTCGTGCCCGCGGTACTCTGGCTGGGCTTCTTCTACCGCATGGACCGGCTGGAACCGGAGCCAAAAGAGAAGCTCACCGGCGTCTTTATTCTGGGCGCGCTGGTGACGGGCGCGGTGGCTGTGCCTCTTCTGGAAGGCTTCTTCGCCATCGACACCTGGCTTTACGACAGCTTTGCGTCCCAACTCATCGGCGGCATTTTGCTGGTGGGCTTTGTGGAAGAAGCGGTCGTCTATCTGGTGGTGCGCTACGGCATCTACGCCGACCCGGAATTCGACGAGCGGGTGGACGGGGTGATCTACGCCATTGCCGCGGGGCTGGGGCTGGCGACGGTTCTCAACTTTAATTACGTGCTGGAACACGGCGGCGTCGATCTGGGCATCGGCTCCGTGCGGGTGGTGGTGACCTCTTTGGCCCACGCCAGTTTTGCCGGCATCCTCGGCTACTTCATCGGCCAGGCCCGCTTTGAAAAGACGCCGTCCCTCTACCTGCCCGCGGGGCTGGCCCTGGCCGCATTGCTCAACGGCGTCTTCTTCCTGCTGGAAGATCGGGTGACCTCCGCCGGACTATCGGTCAACCCCTGGAATGGGCTGCTGCTGGCCCTGGTGGTGGCCGCGGTCAGTCTGGCCGCGGTCTTCTGGCTAGTGAACCGCTCCAACGAAGAGACGTTGCGGGTGGTCGCTCTCCAGCGCCGCACGGACGACGCACTCTCAATCTCCAATACCCCAATCCCCAATCTCCCCGCATTCACATCTGTGCAAGAAAGCAGCGCAGACGACGCCGACACCGAAAAAGGAGAAGGCTGATGGCCGCTTTGCTTGAAGCATTACGCAAACCCAGCATCACCAATCAGCCGCCCAGCCCCAGCGAACAGCGGCGCAACGATCTGCTGATGATCGTCGTCATCCTCTTTGCCATCTTTCTCGGCTGGGGCATGCGCAACAATTCCGTCAAAGCCATGCACGAATTTGTCCTGGGTGGCCAACTCCCCACCCTGGCCTATCCTGCCTCCTGGCTGGAAGCCCAGACCGAAGGGGTACTCTTCCGGGCCATCGACCCGGCCAGCCCCAGTACCTACGATGCCCGGGTGGAACTCTTTGTGCGGGACGCAAAAGAGGGCGAGACACTGGACCAGATCAGCGCCAGTTGGCCCCTGCGTCGCACCCAGGAACTCGACCGCTTCCGCAATCTGGCCGCGGCGGCGGTGAAGGGGCCGGGCGGTGCGCCGGCGCTGATCATTACCTACGCCTACATTGCCGACCCCACGCGGGAGAGCGGCAGTTTGGGCCTGCCGGTGGTGGTGAAGGGGCAGGACCTGCTCTTCATCGCCAACGACGGCATCGGTGACCGGCTGGTGGCGGTGACTGTAGCTACCGATGCCACCGAATGGGCTGCCCACGCCGACGCCTTTACAAAAATTTTTGCCAGCCTGGGCGTGCAGGGAGGAGAATAGGCTATGACCAACCGGACAATTTCTACCTTCGCCCAACGGCCTGTGCGCCGAACGTTCTGGCTGCTGGCTGCTCTGCTCATCGGCGTGGCGTCTCTGTTCCTGGCGCAGCGCGCCCAGGCCATCCAACGGGGGCCGCTCAACACCGCCCTCCTGGCAACCGTGCAGGTCATTGTGCCCATCGCCGCGGAACGGGATTCCTACAGCACGGGCAGCGGCACGATTCTGGCAGAGAGCGGGCTGATCCTGACCAATTATCACGTGATGGGTGAGATCGAAGAGGAGAGCCTCTACAACGGCAAGGGTTTTGCGGCCATTGCCATCAACCCGACCAATCTCAAGGGACGCCCGATCCTGAAATATGCGGCCCATCTGCTGGCCGGCAGCCCGGACCTGGACCTGGCCCTGCTGCGCATCAGCGGCCTGTTGGAGGACGAGAGCCTGCCCCTGCCGGACAATCTGGGGCTGACAGTCGTGCCCATTGGCGACAGCAGCGCCTTGCAGATCGGCGACGAGATCAACGCCTTTGGCTTCCCCACCATCGGTGGCGACACAGTCACCTTCACGTCGGGCATCGTCTCCGGCTTTGAAGACCGGGAGAACGACGGCTATCCCGAATGGCTGAAGGTCGATCTCAACATCAATCACGGCAACTCTGGCGGGCTGGCCACCAACGGCGCGGGTGAATTTGTGGGGGTGCCCACCCAGGGCCGCCAGGATTTGGGGATGATCGGGCTGGTGCGGGATGGCAATATGGCGATTGAGTGGGTGCGCCGGGTGCTGCTGGATCAACCCAGCGCGTCCCAGGCCGACCCGACCGCGCCCGCGATAGTGAATGTGCAGTACGCCAAAGCCATCAACAGCAAAGGCGTGGCCCGCAAACCCGCGGTACGTTTTGACAGCGGCATCGACAGCCTCTACGCCACCTTCGACTTTGTGAACTTTGCCAATGGCAGCAAATTCGAATTTACCTGGTATCGGGACGGTTTTCAAATCTTCAGCGACGGCGTTGTGTGGGACGCGGGCAAAGATGGCTCCACGTGGGTCAATGTCTACGACGACGAGGGGCTGGAAGACGGCTACTACGAGTTGGAGATCGCATACAACGGCAGCCAAATCTATCGCAACGGCGTTGTGGTGGGCGAGGCCCAGCAGAGCAGCAGTGCCAGCTTTGGCCCCATTACCTTTGCCGAGGGAGTAACCAACGACGACAAACCGCGCAGCCCCGGCACGAATTTTGCCAACATCGCTGAGATTTATGCCTTTTTCCCGGTCAACGGCGTGGAAAATGGGACAAAATGGACCCGACGCTGGAGCATTGACGGCGAAGTTGTCACTACCAAAGACGATCTTTGGAATGCGGGCGCCCTCGACGCCACGTGGATCAGCCTCTCGTCCAACGAGGGCAATCTGCCCGTGGGCCGCTACCGGCTGGAACTGCTCATCGAGGACAAAGTGGCGCAGAGCGGCGAAATGGATATTGTGCAGCCGGGGGCGCGCGCGCCAACCATCGCCGATGTGATGGTTGTGGGAGTTGTGACAGAGGCAGACAACCGGCGACGGGCCATCTCCGGCGCAACTGTCTTCTTCCTCAATCCCGGCATCACCACCGGGGACTTTTTGGATGATCCCAAACAGGGGCTGGTCTTTGCCCAGGGTGTCTCGGACAACAGGGGAGCCTATCAACTGGACAAGAAGTTGACACCGGGCACAGCCTATGGGGTGGTGGTTTACAAAGAGGGGTACAAAGTCGTCTCTGCCGATGCTTTTGAGATTCCCATCGACGCCACAAACCCCTACGAGGTGACGGTGACGATGGAGCGGCGCTAGGAAGGCTTGAATGAAGGAAGAACGGATGGCTGATCAGCTTTGGCGAATAAAAAGTATCGCGGGCTTTGCCCTGGGGATGCTCCTTCTTATCGGCTGTGCGGTCGCGCTGACTGGGTACACAGGCGGTCCCAGCGGCGCAGCGGCAACCTGGACGGGCCGGGTAGCCAATTTCACTGTCCCACTGACCGACACAACGTCCCTCTTTCTGCCGCTAGTCCAGCGCCCGGAGCAGCCCACGCCCACCGCCACATCCACTCCAACCCACCAGTGGGATCCCCGGTTGGATCAGCGGGGCGCGGAGTTGCGCCCCGCTGTTGTAGCGCCGGGTCAGGGCTATTGGCGACTGGTGAAGGCTGTCTGGTTCGATGAGCAGGAGAGCCAGGGCAGACACCACATTTTCGCGGACGCCCTTGACCCGCAGGGCGAGCGGGTGATCGGTCTGCCTGTGCGCATCTACTGGGCGGTGGACGAAACGACGGTGACAACCCAAGCCAAGCCCGGCGAACCCTATGCCGCTGACTTTGGGATGTTCGATGTGGCCCCCTCTTATGGCGCGCTGCCCAACAACGGCAACCCCGCCGATGAAGTGTGGGGGATGGGCCTCGGCTCCATCGAGCAGCCGAAATTCTCCATCCACACCAGCTACGGGCTGACCTGGCAGTGGACGATAGCCGGCGGGGCAGCGGATACGCCGACACCCACGGCCACGCCGTCCGCCACAGTCACGCCAACGGAGACAGTCACACCCACAGCGACGGCGACAGCCACGCCGCCGGATGGCGCAACAGCCACAGCGACGCCCACCGCTTCCCCGACAAATACCTCGACCGCCACGCCGACTGCGACTGTTGAGCCGGATGTGGAGTGGGACCCCCGTCTGACCCAGCGGGGGGCCAGCCTGCAAGAAGCGGCGGTTGCTCCCGGCCAGGGCTATTGGAAGCTGGTGCGGGCGCGCTGGTTCAACGAGGAGGAATCGGGCAACCGACAGCACATTCTGGTGGATACGCTGGACGTCAACGGGCAGCGGGTTGCCGCTATCCCGGTGCGCGTCTATTGGGAGGGGGGAGAGGCCGGGATCACCACCGAGGCCAAACCGGGCGAAGAGTACGCGGCCAACTACGCCCTGGCCTTGCCCGCGCCCTTCTACAACGCCGCGCCCAACGACGGCAGCCCAGCGGACGCGGTGCTGGGGATGGGTCTTGGCTCGTTGGACAATCCGGACGGCTTCATCCGTGCCAGCTACGGGCTGACCTGGCGCTGGACAATCGCGCCCGCGCCGACGGCCACAGCCACGGCCACGCCCAGCGCGACGCCTACGCCGACAGTCACACCCACAGCGACCGAGGAATTGTAAGGCGGAATGGCATTCCGCCCTACCGCGAGATTGTAAGGCGGAATGGTATTCTGCCTTGCACGGAGAAGGGAACGCGGGATTGTAGGACGGAATGCCATTCCGTCCTACACGGAGAATGGAACGCGGATTGAGCAAATCGGACGGATTTTGGCGGATACGGTTAGCCGTTATCGCACTGGCATTCCTGATTGCCGGCCTGTTTGTGACGGCTCGGAATACATTGGCAGCCGCCCCCGCCCAATACCCGCAACAGGCGACAGACACCCCCACCTCCACCCAGACCACATCACCCTTGCCCACACCGACAGCGACACCCACACCGACCCAAACGCCCACAGCCACAATCACCCCGACAGCGACCCCTACTCTGCTGCCCGATGAGTTGGACTGTTTTGCGGCCTCGCGCAGTGGCGATGGCTCGATGCTCCTGGCCTGGCGTATAGGCCAGCCGACGAATGTAGCCGATTTTTCGTTTTTCCGCGCGGTGGTCATCAGCCCAACCCTGCAATCGGGGTTTATCCCCAACGACCAATTGCAACCGCCGATTCCGCCGCCCACCACTGAAACTTTTGACAGCAGCGTGTACTATACCACCAGCGACACGGGGATTGAGAGCGGCAAGTCTTACGTCTATCGCCTGGATGTGATTGGACAGAGCGGTCAGACGCTGCGCAGCGTCACAGTGCAAAGCCCGCCCCCCGGCGCGGCAGCGGATGACGAGATTTGCGATCCCAATCGCACCAGCCCCACGGCGACGCCGACCCATACGATTACGCCGATTGTCTTCCCCACATCAACCGGTACACCGGCGCACACCCCCACGCCCACCTGGACGCCGACAGCGACGATCACACCTACCCCTACGTGGACGTTCACGCCTCTGCCCGCTGACACCAATACGCCGCCGCCCACAGAGACCTTTACACCGATTCCCACGGAGACACCCGTCCCCCCTACGGAGACGCCGTCGCCCACTTTTACGATTACACCCACCTTCACGCCGGACATTCAGCCGCCCACCCCTGAGCAGAGCGACATCCAGCCACCACAGCCCCCCGATCAGCAAGCGCTGCCCCCGGACACGCCAACGCCGGAGCCGCCGCCCGATCCCGCCCAGCAACAATTCGATGGGCAGCCCACGCCGACGCCGCCTGGCCTGGAAGAGCCAGCCGGCGACGAGGCCCAACCAAGAACGATGGACTTCGCCCCGGAAGTCCAGGCTGTTCCGGAGGAATTGCCAGTTGTGGCAGAGGAGGAAAGTCTGACTGTGCGTGTGGGCGTGGACGATTTCCGCCCCCGCCTGCTTCCCGGCAGCCGGGCCAATCTCTTCCGCTATGCTCTCTTCGGCGTAGCCGGTCTGGGCTTTCTGGGCGCGCTGGCCTTCCTGCTGGCGGGGGTTGGGATGGGGAGGAGAGATTAGCGATTGGCGATTGCGCCGGGACACCCAATCTCTAATCTCCAATCTCCTCTATCCCCTCCCCTTGTGATACAATAGGGGCATTCCATCCACCCATCTATGCGTGCAAGTGAGTCGATGATTCGCATTCTCTATCGCCATACCAGCGGCGCGCTGGTGCATGAACTTCCGGTTGAACAGCTGGCCTCAGCCATCCGCGACAGCAACGCAATGGTCTGGGTGGATATGCAAGACCCCACGCCGGAGGAGGAACAGAAAATTCTGGACGACATTTTCAACTTTCACCCCCTGGCTGTGGAAGATGCCACCAACAGCGTCCTGCTCCCCAAAATCAACGACTATCGCCGCTACCTCTACATCGTCATCCACAGCATCTATCCCGGTGCCGAATTGGTCGATTTGGTGAGCAGCGAGTTGGACATTTTTCTCGGCCCCAACTTTCTGATCACCATCCACGAGCGGGAAATGAGTTCCATCAACGGGCTGTGGCAGGACAAAGAACATCACAGCCAGGAGGGGATCAGCCGGGGACCAGCCCTTCTGCTCTATGAAATCCTCGAATCCCAGGTGGATCGCATCACCCGGCTGCTGGACAATTTCGAGGCAGAGCTGGAGCGGCTGGGTGATATCATTTTTCAAAAGGGTGACATATCGCGGGAAAGCCTGCTGGACGATCTGCTCACGGCCCAGAGCAGCGCGCTGCGGCTGAACCGGGTGCTGCAACCCCAGCGCGACCTGATGCACCGGCTGGCCCAGACCGATTACAGCGTCATCCCCGCCCCGGCTCGTCCCTATTTTGCCGACATCCACGACCACCTGAACCGGATGGTAGGGCTGGTGGAGAGTATGCGGGAGCTGGCGCGCAGCACCATCGAGATTTACATGGCGCTTTCCAACAACCGTATGAACGAGATCATCAAAATCCTGACAATCACTTCGACGATCTTTCTGCCTCTCAGCTTTCTGGCCGGCGTCTATGGGATGAACTTCCAATATATGCCCGAACTGGGCTGGCCCTGGGCCTATCCACTGGTTTGGGTAACCTTTTTCGTGGTGGCCGGGCTGATGCTGCGCTTCTATCGACGGCGGGGGTGGCTATGAGTCTGTCCCGCCGCCCAGGACGCAAGCAATCCATGGACTGGCCTCCGCGACCGGTCATGCGCACGGTCCGCCAGAGCCACTCGGCGGGCGGTGTGGCCTATCGTCCGGCAGAGATAGACGACGACTGCGCGGGAGGTGTGCAGATGGCGCTGATTGCCACGGCCCACAGCAGCCGTTGGCAACTGCCCAAAGGGCGGGTGAATCCTGGGGAAGATGCCGTGCAGGCGGCTGTGCGCGAGGTGGAAGAAGAGACGGGTCTGCGCACGGTTGTGGAGATGTTTCTGCGCACGGTGCAATATTCGTACACAGATACCTACCGGCGCGTCGTCCCGGAGACTGTGCATAAGAAGGTAGATTTTTACCTGCTGCGGGTGGTGGGCGGCGAATTGTCGAACTTGAGTCTTGAGGTGGATAACGTTATCTGGACAACGCCGGAGGAAGCACTGCGCCGCCTGACCTTTGCCGGCGAGCGGGAGTGCGTCCGCCAGGCACTTGAGCATTGGACATGAATTATACAATTTCAAAAGCAGACAAACAACAGTTCGGTATTGTGCTGGACCTGATGCTGGATGGCATCTCCAGCGATCCCAGCAGTGTGGGGGCGCTGGGCAAAAGCTGGTGGCGGCGGCTGATGTTCCGCCACGTGGTTGGCCCGCGGATGTTGGGCAACCAGATGGAGACATTCGTGGCCGTGCGCGATGGCCGTGTAGTCGGTTATCTGATCCTGCAATTCGAGGGCGAAACAGCCGGCACTTTTGACTGGGCTGTCATCGAATCTCTGGACGAGGAGGGGATCGACATTCTGGGTGATCTGATCGAAGCGGCTCTGGACCAGACGGAGAAGCGGGGCGACATTCCCCTGGCCTATTTCGGGATGCCAAGCAACACCGACTCACGGGTCGCAGAATTGCTGGACGAAATGGGTTTCTGGCTGGCCGACTACCAGATGGGACAGATGCGCGCATCCCTGCCTCTGGCCGAATCCCCGCAGCTTCCCATGGGGATCGCCATCAAACCCCAAATTTCCCTGCGCTTTGGCGACCGTCTGGCCGGCTTTGTACGCATGGATTTCGACCTTCCCGATGAAAGCGAGGAGGACGACAGTTCTACCAAAACCGTGGCAGAGACGGGGGCGGAGAGCGAGACAGCCCAGGGCCTCACGCTGGCCGAGCAGGTGGATGCCATCTGTACCCTGCACCAGTCCACCCTGCGCG
>JACQGT010000335.1 GCA_016199425.1 Chloroflexota bacterium | reverse complement strand
AGTATTGGGCTTTGTACCACTACATATTGTGGATCGATAATTCGATTATTAGAACATCTGTTTGCACGAAATGAGGGTCCTAACTCCTAACCAGAATCTTTTTATTAACCCAAGAAAGCACTCAACCCATGCCCGCACGTTTTCGCATTCTGGTGAGCGACAAGCTCGCCGAAAGCGGCCTGGTTCCTCTCAAAGAAGCGCCCAATGTCGATGTAGACGTGCGCACGGAGCTGACCCCTGATCAACTGATCGAAGTGATTCCCCAGTACGACGCGCTGCTGGTGCGCAGCAGCACCCAAGTGACGGCGGCCCTTTTGCGCGCCGGAAGCCGCCTGCAGGTGGTGGCCCGGGCTGGCATTGGCGTGGACAATATCGATCTGGACGCAGCCACCCAGGCCGGTGTGATTGTGGTCAACGCCCCCACAGGCAATGTAGTGGCTGCCGCCGAGCATACGATTGCAATGCTGATGGCTCTGGCCCGCAGCATTCCCCTGGCCAACCAGCACGTGCAGGAGGGCTTGTGGAAACGGGCCAGTTTTGTGGGTGTAGAAGTGCGGGCCAAGACTCTCGGAGTGGTGGGCTTTGGCCGCATCGCCCGGGAGGTAGCCGAGCGGGCGGCCGGTCTGGGCATGAAAGTGATCGCCTACGACCCCTACGTCTCCACAGACTTTGCGGCCCAGCGGGGCGTGGAACTGGTCAGCCTGGACGAACTGGTGGCCCACTGTGACTTCCTGACCGTCCACGTGCCCATGACCGAGACCACCCATCATATGATCGACCGGGAGCGGCTGGCCCAGATGAAGAAGGGGGCGCGCCTGCTCAATGTGGCCCGGGGCGGCATTATCGAGGAAGCCGCGCTGGTGGATGCTATCAACAGCGGTCACATCGCCGGGGCCGCCATCGACGTTTTTGAGGTGGAGCCGCTCCCTGCGGACAGTCCCTTGCGCGGCAACCCCAAAATTATCCTCACGCCTCATCTGGGCGGCAGCACTGTGGAAGCCCAGGAGAAGGTGGCCGAGGATGTGGCCGTGCAGGTGCTGGACGTTCTCAACGGTCGCCCGGCCCGCTACGCAGTCAACGCGCCCATTCTGCCACCCAAATCTCTCAATGCCCTGATTCCCTACATCGACCTGGCGGAACGGATGGGGCGATTTTTGCGTCAACTGGATGGGCAGGGCATCGACCGGCTGGAAGTGACCGCGCACGGACCCATCGCCGAGCACGACCTGGCCTACGTCAAGGCGGGTGCCATCAAAGGTGTACTGACCGGCGTAGTGACGGATCGGGTCAATCTGGTCAACGCTGAGTTGCTGGCCCGTCAGCAGGGTATGGAGATGATAGAGCGCAAACTGGTCAACCACCACGAGCGCTACGAATCGATGTTGACCCTGCGCATGACCAGCGGGCAAGAGACGCGCACGGTGCGGGGCGCATTTGTCCACGAGGAGCCGCTGATTGTCGCTATCGATGACCTGTGGGTGGATTTTCCGGCAGTGGGCCATCTGCTGCTGGCTTCCCACAACGACCGGCCAGGGATGATCGGGCGGGTGGGCACGCTCCTGGGCCAGGCCGACATCAACATCAGTTTTATGCACGTGGGGCGTCGCGCACCACGGGGCGAAGCGATTATGGTTTTGGGGACAGACGAGCCGGTTCCTGCGCCGATTATTGGGGAACTCTCCCAACTGTCCAACATTCGCTGGATGAAGGCTGTTTGTCTATGAACCAATCCGATTACTCTACTGGAAAAAGCCAAAGGTACACCGCGGAGGCGCGGTGTACGCGGAGGAAACGCGGAGATTTTCTCCTGAATTCCTCCGCGCTTTCTCCGCGAACTCCGCGTCTCCGCGGTGAAATGCCCTTTTTTGCAGTGGACTCATCCGATTCTGCTGGAAACACCCCCAATCGCCGCTCCGGGCTGATTCCGTTGCTGGCGCTTTGCCTGCTCTGGATTGGACCGATTCTGGCCTGTGGCAGTTTCCAGCCCCGGCCCACGCCTGTGCCCACTTTGCCCCCTGCGGCGGCTACCGCCAACGCGGAGGCGGAACGGGCGTTGGCCTTGCCGACCAATACGCCTGTGCTGATCATCGAGCCGACGGCTACCTTTACCCCGGAGTCGATTCCACCGACGCCGACGCCTGTGCCCGTTGTGGGGGGGACGCTGACGGTGGGACAGCCGGCCCGGGTGGTCGCAGGCGGCGGGCTGAACATCCGCCAGGCTCCCAGCACAGCCGGTGTTTTGGTGGCTCGTCTGGGTTTTGGGATACGGGTGAGTGTCTTGGAAGGGCCAACCAGCGCGGATGGTTATATCTGGTGGAAGGTAGATGACGGCCAGGGCAATGTGGGCTGGGGCGCGCAGGGCGACGGCACGGACGAATGGATATCCCCCCGCGTGGGCGAAGCCCAGCCGGTCAACCGTTCTCCCCGTGTGGGCGACCGGGTGCGGGTGACGATGGAAGCCGGCCAACTCTTGACCATTCGCACTCTGCCGGGAACCAACGCTATCATCGCCTCCCGGGCCAACAACGGCGCGGAGTTCACTGTCCTGGCCGGCCCCCAATCCGCCAACGGCTACTTCTGGTTTCAGATCCGCTCGGACGACGGCGCAACCGAAGGCTGGGCCGCCGACGGCTCCGATGGCAAGCGCTGGTTGAGTCCGTTGGAGTGAGCGGCGACTGGCGACTGGGGAGAGGCGACTGGGGAACGGTCCAGGCCCAAGTCGCCGCTCCCCAATCGCCAGTCGCTAATCTCCAGTCCCTAATCCCTCGGAATCACCAGCACCTGGCCCACGTAAATGATATTGATGTTCCAGATGCCGTTCACCTGGGCCAGATAGTATACGTCCACCCCGAAGCGGGCGGCGATGGCGCTCAGGCTGTCGCCGGGCTGGACGGTGTAGGTCGTCGGCGTCATCCCCGGCGTGGGGGTGGGGGCCGGGGTGACTGTGACCGCCGGCGCGGGCGTGGCTGTCGGCGCAGGAGCCGTGGAGCAACCCGGAATCGTCAACACCTGGCCTATGTAGATGATATTCACGTTGTAGATGCTGTTGTGGGCGGCCAGAGCCTGCACAGTGACGCCGTACTTCTGGGCGATCCAGGCCAGGCTGTCGCCGGGTTTGACCACATACTGGCAGGTTGTGCTGGGCGGCGTTGTGGTCGTCCCGGTGCAGGCGGTCAGGCTGATGCTGTCCAGATTCAGGTCCATCTCCGTTTCAGTGGTGCCCCACTTCTTCCAGCCCCGGATAAAAAGAACGATCTCGCTGGCCGGTGCGCTGAACTTCACGGTAGCTGTTGCCATTGGCCCCGGCGCGGTGCGGGGGTGGATGGGGCCGAGATCGATCCCCTGCCAGTTGCCCACCTTCGCCCAGTCGGTCTCACCGCCGCTGGTATAGCCCCACTGGGCCGCAAAGCGGTGGGTATCGTCGCCGCCATCCACACCCCGCAGTTGGCCTGCGAGCGTCAATTGGTAAGTTGTGCCAGCCTTTAGCCCAGTGATCTTCTGATAAATACCGGCGTAGCGGTCGGCGTCGGCGGGGAAGACCCCCTGCGAGTTGATTTCGATCAATTGGCCGTGGCTACCGTCGCTGACCACTGGCGGCCACTGTTCGTCGTAGAAGCCGTAGTTAGCCCCACCGCCGTTGGTAAACCAGCCCCAACTCTTGCCCACGTGACCGATGGCCGTAGCGTTGAAGCCGCCCTCAAAGGTCCCGTTGGCGACGAAGTTCTGCCCGCCACAGGATGCAACGGCAACGGCTGTGGCCGTCGCTGTCGGCGCGGGAGTCTGCCCCGGTTTGGCGGTAGCAGTGGCTGTCGCCGTAGGTTTGCTGCCCGCGGCTGGCCCGGTCAGGCTGATGGCGTCGAAGCTGACGTCCAGTTCCATCTCCGGCACGCCCCACTTTTTCCAGACCCGGATGTAGAGAGTCAGGTGATCCGCCTCGGCCAGGAGCTTGCGGTTGTAGCTGCTGAACGCGCCCGGTGAGGTGCGGGGATAGTAGGTATCCCAGCCCACATCCTGCCAGTTGGTCACTTTTGTCCAGTCGGCTGTCTTGCCCTGGCTCCAGCCCACTTGCACCCGGTAGCGCCAGGGATCGCCGTCCATTTCGGTGGTGCGGATCATCCCCTTCAGGTCCAGGGTGTATTCGGCCCAGTCCACCACCGGCGCGGTCTGGTAGATGCCGGCGTAGCGGTCGGCGTCGGCGGGGAAGCTGCCTGCGGTGTTGATTTCAATGAGCTGGCTGTTGGCCCCGTTGGCGACTACCGGCCCCCACTGCTCCTGGTAGAAGCCGTAGTTGGCCCCGCCGCCGTTGGTGAAACAGCCCCAGCCGACGCCCACCATCCCGCAGCCGGGTTGGATGACAAAGCCGTCTTCAAAGTTGCCGTTGGCGAGGACGTTCACATTGCTGGCGCTGGTGCGGGCCGCGCTGTTCACGGCGAAGAGGCCCAGTCCAATCAGAAGCGCGGCAGCCAGGATGCCCCACTGCTGTTTGCGGGGGGTGAGGGGCCAGGTGCGCAGGATTGACCAATTCATAGGATGCTCCTTGCGGGTGCGTTGTGTGTGAAGAAGAGAGTGCGAAGTCTGGATGACTTCGGATAGCCAATTTTATGGATGTATTCTACCACTACTTTACGTACAGTTCAAGAGGGGATTTCGGCGTAGAGAGATGCCCTGGCGTCTCTCTACGCGATTCCGGGAATGGCCCGCTACCACTCTGTAGGCCGGAGATCGTCTGGGCCATTCCCGGAATCAGGCGCGCTCGTCTGGACGTTTGAATTTTAGAATATCCGTGCTATCATCACCCTCAGAAGTTCTGAATTGCGCCCAACCACTGGCAAGGAAGCCCCTATGGCCCAGGCCGAAGACAAATTTTACGCCGCGCTGAAAGACATCTTTGTGGGCGCGCCGGTGGAGGGCGCATCGGGCTACATCAATCTGATGCGCATCAAATCCCGCTATTTTGCGGAGGGCGTTTTGCCCCACCTGCGCCAGACCATTGACGACGAATTGCGCGCCTTCCCCACCTTCCGCGAGGAGCTTTTCGACAAACTCTACAGCTTCTTCCACCGCTACTTCAGCGAAAGCGGCTCCATCTACTTCCGTTATACGCCCCTACACCAGAAGGTCTACGAACAGGTCTACAGCGATGAGCGGGATGTGATGCTCTTTTGGAAGTCGATCTCACCCGTCTCTATGCAGGCATCGACGTGGCCGAGAGTCTCTCCTGCGTCACCGGCAAGTCCATCCGCCGCGTGGACGGGGAGAGAGTCATCTTCGAGGATGGCACAGAAGTGGATTTGCAGAACCCGCCCTGGGAATTGGTCAAACCGTTGATTTGGTGGTGAAAAGATGGCTACAACACAAACCCTACCCGATACGAGAGATGCGATTCTAAAGACGTTGCAGGCAGAGTTGCCCCATCTGCGCCAGGAATACGGCGTGACCCGTCTGGCGCTCTACGGCTCTGCCGCGCGCGGTGAAGCAGGACCGGAAAGCGACGTGGACCTGCTGGTGGAGTTGGCGCGCCCACTGGGACTGGAATTCGTGGGGCTGATCCTCTGTCTGGAGGAAACACTGGGACGGAAAGTGGACCTGGCGACCTTCGACTCCTTCCAGCGCACGATCCAAAAACCCCATCGCCGTTATCTCGCCGCCAGCATTGAGGAGGACCTGATCGATGTCGAAGCCCCGGCGTGATCTTTCCTATTCTGCAAAGTCAGTATCTCACGAATGTTATCGAAAACGAGGAGAGAGCATCCTCAGATGCGGTTCTCACCAGGCTGAATCGGCATCTGAGGATGCTCTCTCCGCTGAAATCGTGATCTACTGAAAGTCTTTTGCCTGGAATAGGTCAAACCGCTGATTTGGTGGTGAGGAGTGTCTATGAAAAGTGTAGAAGATATTCGCCGAATCCTGCGTACCCATCGTTCTGAGCTGAAAGAACGCTATCACGTCGAAGAGATTGCACTCTTTGGCTCCTATGCCCGCAACGAGCAGACGCCAGAGAGTGATGTGGATATTCTGGTTACATTAGGCGCGCCTCTGGGCTGGGAGTTTGTCGATCTCTGCGATTACTTCGCGGAAATGCTCGAAACGGATGTGGATGTACTGACCCGCGACGCTATTGACCGCAAACCCCTGCTCCGCTATTTTATCGAAGAGGATCTGATCCGTGTCTAAACGAGACCCCCGGCTCTATCTCAACGAAATGATAGAGTGCTGTGACAAAGTAGCTAAGTATATCCAGGACTTGGATGAAGAAGCATTTGTTCATACATCACTCTACCAGGACGCGGTTGTGCGCAACCTGGCCATCATCGGGACTTTTACCCACAACGGCCAGCAGCTCCACATCCGCCACGTCGCCAACCACTACTACCTGCCCGTCCTCTACGCCAGCGACCCGGTGGACTACATCCGCCACATCATCCGCCACGAAAGCGAAGTGCGCTTTCTCAACGAACTCAACAGCTATCTGGCCCAGCCCGACAACGCCTTTGCCCGTTACGACTGGTGGCTCTGCAGCAAAGTGGATGAGAATCTGGACAGCGTACACATCCCCTACTACGACCCCCAGGCCAACCGGGTGCGCCAGTTCAAGCCCGATTTCATCTTCTGGTTCAAGGAGGGCAACGATTACCGCATCCTCTTTGTCGATCCCAAAGGGATGCAGAACATCGGCTGGCAGCACAAAATCGCCGGCTATCGGACGCTCTTTGAGGCGGCGGGCGCGGCGCGGACATTGCCCTATGACGGTCTTTCCGTGCAGGTTCACTGCGCTCTCTATACCGCCGACGCCAACCGTTCGCCCCAAGAATACCGCCGCTATTGGTTCGACCGGCCGGAGCAATTGGCTGTGTGATGACCACCCACACCACCTTCCACTGGTATTTCGACGAGGAAGCCCGGCTGCGGGAGGAGCTGCTCCTGGCCCGGTTGGAGCAGAGCCGTCTGCGCTGGATTACACGCGGACAGCGGCGGCTGGTGCGCGTGCTGATGGCGCTGGCGCTGGTTGTCGTCGTCGTCAGTCTGGGCCGGGAATATCTGGTCTGGGAAGAGATGCGGATGCGCGGGATCATCAGCCAGTCGGTGGAGGTGGAAGCCTGGGCCTGGCACCGGCTGGACTACGCCGCAGTCACCGCCTCGTTAGACCCGGAGGCGCGGGAGGATTGGGTGCGCTGGCACAACCAGTACCAGCAGGGGCGGCGCAACTGGGCGGGGCGAGACGCCCGGCTGCCCCAGGTGGAGATCGGTGGGGTGGAGTTCCTGGGCCGGGGACGGGCGCTGGTGGAGGTGTGGCTGCGCGCGGCGGAAGTGCCCGATGTGGAGCAGTACCGGGAGTATCGGCTCTATCGCAACCTGGCCGGGGAGTGGCTGCGCACGTCTACGGATGTGGACCTGTGGGGAGCGCCGACAGAACGGAGCGCCGGGGTCTTCCATTTTGTCTACAGCGCCCAGGACGCGCAGGCGGTGGAGCGCGTCGCGGCGGAGGTGGAAACTCTCTGGCAGAATCTCTGCCAGCGGTTGGGCCTGAACCCCACACCGGAAGACCCCTCCTTGCGCATCGTCATTCAGGGCGAAAATGTGGGGGTGGGTCCCCTGCGTTTTGACGGCGACCGGCTGCTTCTTCTCTCCCCCAGGCTGGCCCGGGCCCCCGTCTATGAGGACGAAGCCCAGACCCTTTCCCGGATGATTGCCACGGCGTTGACCCGGCGCGCTATGGACCGCTTTATGCAGGGGCGGGGTTTCGATCCCCGTTGGGCTGTTACCTACGAAGCCGCGCTGGTCTGGCTGGCCGAAGACGCCAACCCCCTCTTGCCCCGGAATCCCAGGCAGGAGAGCGGTAGCCTGCGCAAGCGGGTGGCCCAGTTCGGTCTACCCAGGCTGGACGATCTGCTGGAAAAGCGCACGGCGAATTACTTCTGGTGGTCGGGGTGGGTTTCCACCGCGGGCCATTCGCTGGTGACGTATGAGATGAATACCTACGGCGCTGACCGTTTCGACGATCTGCTGGTGGGGCTGGCGGTTGCCGAGGATTGGGAGGAGTTGAGCCAGTCGGTCTTTGGCGTCTCCGCGGCGGAGCTGGAGCGCGGATGGCAGAGGTACTTGCACTGGCGCTATCAATTGGAGTAGGGCTGGGGCGACGCGCCTTTTCCCATTGCGCGGCCGAGGAGTTACAACGACTCCTCAATCCTCTCGGCCTGCTGCACGATCTCCCAAATCGAATCCTCAACCATCTGTTCCGACAACGAGTCTCTGTTTTCTGCCAGCAATTCTGCATAGCCTTTGATGACAGACAACGCATTCCTGACGTCGTGCATCTTTGCCCTGAAATCTGGGGAGTTCCTCTTGCGCCGTCGTGCGCCACGAGGGATGAAAAGGCGCAGCCGCCGCAAGCTAACAGCTTGCGTTACGTATTTTTCAGGGGAGGATGGGATCGATGCTCCTGGGTTTTCAACCCGTTCAGGCTTTTTCGTGGACGCAACCGCGCTTTCTTCGTAGACAAAACGCAGGCCCAGGTGGCGGGCTATGAGGGAAACCACCTCGTATTGGCGATAGGGTTTGCGCAACAGATCATCGAAACCCTGGGTGCGGTATAGTTCGTGCTCCTCCTCAAAGGCGTTGGCTGTGACGGCGTACCCGATTATAATATCACGTTTGACATCCCTCGCGCCCCGTGATACCCTTCCCCTCACGAAAATCCTTTGCTGCCTGCTCATCCACGGATACATCCATGCGCATCTCCTGCATCAAGACCTTCCCGATTGCGTTCCGGTGGCTCTCTCTGTCCTGAAAAAAGAACACAGATTCCAGAATTTGCGGATTTGCTTGTTCCCATCGCTCCGCGTGGGAACACTCTGCGGACGCTCTGCGTTCCCATTTTCGTTCCCATTTTCGTTTCCATCAGCGCCCCATCCGCACAACGCAAAATATCCAATACCCAATACCCCAAATGATCGCCCTCCACCTGGACAACGTTTCCGTCACATACATCGCCGTTCCCATCTTCACCGGCCTCTCCTGGGAAGTCCACGACGACCGCTGCGTGGGGTTGGTTGGGCCGAACGGCGCGGGCAAGAGTACCCTCCTGCGCCTGATGGCCGGGCGGCTGACCAGCGACACGGGCTACGTCAAACGCAAGAGCGGGCTGACCGTCGGCTATCTGCGCCAGGAGCCGGACTTCGCCGGTGGGCGCACGGTCTGGGAGGAGGCGTTGACCGCTTCCGCGCCCCTGGCCGGGGTGGAGGCAAAGCTGGACGCCTGCGAGAAGCGGTTGGCTGATCCCGCTGTCTACGGCGACGAGGCGAAACTGGTCGCGGTCCTGGCTGAACAGGAAAAGCTGTTGGCCCGCTACGCGGAGCTGGGCGGTCCCGCCTACGAGGGGAAGGTGCGCTCTGTGCTGGCCCGGCTGGGCCTGGGCGACGAGGCCAGCCTTGCCCTTCCCACAGACGTTCTCAGCGGCGGCCAGAAGAAGCTGCTGGGTCTGGCCAAGCTGCTGATCGTCGAGCCGGACCTGCTCCTGCTGGACGAGCCGGACAACCATCTGGACCTGGCGGGCAAAGCCTTTCTGGAAGAGCTGATCCGCGGCTACAAAGGCGGCGTCGTCATCGTCTCCCACGACCGCTATCTGCTGGATGTGGTGGCCGACGAGATCGCGGATTTGGAGGACGGGCGCATTACCGTCTACCTTGGCAACTATTCAGAGTTCGCCTTCGAGAAACAGGTCCGTCTTCTGCGCCAGCAGCAGATGTTCCAGATTCAGCAGCGGGAGATCACCCGCCTGGAAGAAGCGGCCAAGCGGTTGCTCATCTGGGGGCGTACCTACGACAATCCAAAGCTGATCATTCGGGGGAAGGCGATTGAGAAGCGCATTGAGCGCATCGAACGCATCGACAAACCGGTGTTGGAGCGGCGGCGTATGGGACTGGACCTGGCGGGCTGGCGAGGCAGCAATAAAGTTTTGGAGATTCGGGATTTGGACAAAGTCTTCCCTGCGCCCGACGGGATGGAGGAGAAGATTGTCCTGGCCGGACTGAACCTGCTCGTCTGGCACGGGGAGCGGGTGGGGCTGGT
>JACQGT010000334.1 GCA_016199425.1 Chloroflexota bacterium | reverse complement strand
GCTGCTGGGGGAAGCGGCGCTGGGTTCCTTTGCTCTGGATGTGCGCGGCCCCCGTAACTTCCGCCAGGAGCTGCGTCTGCGCCTCTGGTCTGGGCTGGCTGTGGAAGGGCTGGCTGCCTACTACCCGCCCGGCCCCCAGGGCGCGCAGGCGGTTGACTTTCTGGTCCGCGTGGCCCCAGGCCAGCAGGTGGCTGTCCCCGTGGGCGAGACAGAGACGGCGGTGGCCCCCAGCCCAGAAGCCGATACCTACCGGGTGACGGTGGCGGACACGGCCAGCGAAGCGACGCTGGAACTGCTGGCCGCTCGTCCGGGCGACGAACCGGTGCGACTGGCCCTGCGTCTGGCCGTGCCCCGTCTGCGCTGGCTGCTGCGTCTGGACGACAGCCCGGCCCAGTGGCGCACCACACCGGAGGATCTGCCCGCGGCCCGCTTTGCCCAGAGCCAGCAGCGCACACTGATTCTGGACTGGGGCGGCGCGGCCACCCTGCCCTATTGCACCCTGCGCCTGCTCGACGCCACCCAACAGACAGCCACAGTGTTGCAGGAGGAGGATGTGGCCGCGCCCCAGGCCAAGAGTCAGCGACTCCCCCTCAATCTGGGCAGCTTTTTCGATACAATTCAGCGCCAGGCGGATGTGCCCATCCTCACCCTGGCCCTGGGCTACGGGAGCGATGCCCAGATCGTGCCTCTGCTCTATCTCAAACGCAGTCTGCAAATCGATGCGGTTGTACTGGAATGGGACAAGCAGGGCCAGACCTGGCTGCATTGGGATGCGCCCCATCGCCTGCGCAACCGCCGGGCGCGCATCTGGTCGGCCTGGCGGCCCTGGGAAGCGGCCAGGGAGTATCTGGTCCCGGACGACGCACCCCCCAGCCCGGTGGCCGACGGCGCGGGCAGCGGCGTTATGCGCCTGCCGCAGCCGTTACCTGTGGGCTGGTATCGGGTGGCCCTGCGCACGGCCCACGGCTGGGAGAGCCTGTCCGCGCCGCCCTTGCCCCCAGAAGATGCCCTGCTCAGCCGGGAAGGGGATTGGGAACTGCGGGCGGTGGAGTTGGAGGAAGCAATTGAGGCCGGTGAGGAAGACAGCTTTTACGCCCGCTGGGAACTGGCTTGCATCTACGATGTGAAGGGCAACAGGCGGGAGCGGGACGCTCTGATCGACTGGTTAAGTCGTCATCTGGAGAAGGCCGGTATGCGACAGTTGATAGCCTTGCGCCGCTGGATGGATCAATGCGAGCCAAACTCGGCCAAGGCGCTGCGTATGCGTATGTACAGCCCAGAACAGATGCAACGGCTCTTTGTCGAAGTGACCCAGGACGAGGAGCGGACGGCTTATTTGGAGGCGTTCACCAGTGCGCGTACACTCAACCCGGAATCCGCACGGCTAATGCTACGGCATATGCAGCAACCAAATTTGATCAGCCACGCCCTGTATGTGCTTCTTCAGCAGGACCTGGACGGAGCGATTTCCTATCTTTTGGAACAAATGGAGAGAGGAGCATACAGCGATAGCGATGCTCTACAATTGCTATTAAAGAAGGCCGCAGATAGTTTTACCGCTTTGAAACTACGCGCCCGCACCCCATCGAGAGATCGGTTGCTGCTGGGGCTGGCCCCCGATATGGAGAATCCGGGGCTGATCCAGCCGGGGGGATGGGTACATGGCGAGGCCGGCTGGGGGCGCATCGAACGAATTGAGCATTCTGGCCGGGAAGTTGCCTTCTGCTTTTCCGGAGATGGAGTGTTGTTGCATGTGCTGCTACGGGCTGGGCACGAGGGTGAACCAGTCGAAATTGACACCGCCCAACAGACCATACGCTTCACCCGAACCCAGCAAGTCTATCACTGCACCAAAGATGGATGTATGGGTTTCCGTTCCTACAGCGAGCGGCTGCTGATCCGGGAGCACAACCGGGCAGCCCATATGGGCATCGGACCCTCTTTCGTAGGCAAGCCCGCCTCTTCGTCTTATCGTCGACAGCTCTACTTTTCCCAGCAACCGCCCGAAAATCAATATCAATAGTCAGAAAGCAGCCACAAATGCCCATTCACCCGCTGGAATCGACCGCACGTTTGCAGGATGCCTATATCCGCTATCTGAAAACCATCAAGCCCTTTCAGGATGATCAACTGCGTCAGGAATTCGCCCAGGAGTTGGCGGTTCCCGGCCGGCTGATGAAAGGGCCGCTGATAGAGATATCGCCCCCTTTCCAAACGGGACTGTCCATCCAGAATCTGGTGGCCCAGGGGGTGCTTTCCCGCAGCTTTGCCCGCCTGTGCAGCGATGAGCATCTCCCCTACAAGCGCTCCCTCTATGTACACCAGGAAAGAGCCATCCGCAAGGCTGTGGCTGGGCGCAATCTGGTGGTGGCTACGGGTACGGGTAGTGGTAAGACCGAGAGCTTTCTCATCCCTGTGCTGGACCGTCTCTTGCGGGAGGAAGCAGAGGGCACACTCAGCCAGCCAGGGGTGCGCGCCCTTTTTCTCTACCCGATGAATGCCCTGGCCAACGATCAAATGAAGCGTCTGCGCCGGGTCCTGCAGGGCTACCCGTCTATCACCTTTGGTCGTTACGTGGGCGAGACAGAGGATACCCGGCAAAAAGCCATTGACGCATTCAAAACCAATTACCCCGAAGAACCGGTGGTGACCAACGAAGTGCAGAGCCGGGAAGAGATGCAGAATAAGCCGCCCCATATTCTGCTCACCAACTACGCGATGCTGGAATATCTGCTCCTGCGCCCGGATGATTCGGCCTTCTTCGACGGGGATACCGGCCGTTTCTGGCGCTTCATTGCCCTGGACGAGGCCCACGTCTACAGCGGGGCCAACGCCACAGAGATCGCGATGCTCTTGCGTCGGGTGCGGGATCGGGTGACCAACGGCGACAGCAACCGTCCTCTCCAGGCCATCGCCACCAGCGCCACGCTGGGCAGTGGCCCGGCAGACTTTCCGGCTGTGGCAGATTTTGCCAGCAATCTTTTTGACGTATCCTTCGAATGGGTGGAGGACGATCCGGAGCGGCAAGATGTGGTAGCGGCAGAGCGGATTCCTGTGGCCGAGTTGGGGGAGACCTGGGGTGCGGGAAACCCGGCGCTCTATGCCTGGCTGCACGGGTTGGCCGAGGATTGGCGTACTGGGTCCGAGCAAGAGCGCAACACGCAGATTGCCCCCCGCATCGACACACCGTTACCGCCCGTGCCTGGGGCCATCTGGCAGGCGGCGCGCCAGGCCGGTCAGCAGAACCGGGCTTGGACCGTACCCATCTTTCTCTACGAGTTGCTCAAAGGCGATGCCAACCTCCACCGCTTGCGCACCTTTTTGGAAGAGAATGGGCCGACAGACCTGAACGATCTGGCCGATAAGTGTTTTGAGGGACAGGCGGAGATGATTGTCCATCTGGTCTCGGCGGCCATCCTGGCTCGCACAGGAGCGGAGAGCGCCCCCCTGCTGCCTGCCCGCTATCACGTCTTTGCCCGCGCCCTGGAAGGAGCCTTTGTCTGTTTGAACCAGAATGCCGCGGCCCATCAGGGCGAGAACCCAGCGCCCCGTCTCTTTTTGCGCCGGCAAAAATATTGTCCCCATTGCGCCAGCCGGGTCTACGAGCTAGCCAACTGCACCCGCTGCGGCACGGCCTATATTATCGGCGATCTGGCCGAGGGCAGCAGCCTGGAAGCCGACGAAAAG
The DNA here is from genome assembly GCA_016199425.1 of Chloroflexota bacterium. Lineage (GTDB taxonomy): Bacteria > Chloroflexota > Anaerolineae > Caldilineales > Caldilineaceae > JACQGT01. The sequence continues at coordinate 10,211 of JACQGT010000334.1, read as the reverse complement.
CAGCCTGTGCGCGCTGAACTGCATTACCTGACCCAGAACAGTGTACTCTATGACGAAGTGGCGAAGAATGTGGCCTATTTCGTCGTGGAGGCCCATCTGACCGATACGGATGAGGACGAGGCCATTGCCTCGGATCGGAGTAATGAGGACCTACGGGTCCACGAACAGTTGGAACCCATGCGTCTCTGTACTCAGTGTGGCGCTGTCTACAGCGAATTCGAGCGTAAGCGCTGTGGCTGTCCGGGCGAACTGCTGAAGATCAACCGGGTGGATTCGGAGCGCAAGAAGACATTGCAGCGCTGTGTCAGTTGCTCCACCCAGGCCAGCAGCGGCGTCGTCTACCGCTTTCTCACCGGCCAGGATGCGCCGGTCAGCGTCCTGGCCGCCGCGCTCTACCAGGACGTGCCCCCTTCCCGCAACGAAAAGGAGCAGGAGCATCCGGGCGAGGGGCGCAAGCTGCTCAACTTCACCGACAGCCGCCAGAACGCCGCCTTCTTTGCCGCCTATCTGGAGCGGGCGCACGGGCGCAATCTGCGCCGTCGCCTGATTATGAAAACCCTGCAAGAGTCGCCCGACGCGGCTTCGGGCCACCTGCGTATGCAGAGCCTCTTGCCCCGCCTAGTCACCCAGGCGGAACAGGCAGGCTTCTTCACCCCCAAGCAGGATGCGGCAGAGCGGGAGAAGGAGGCCGCTGTCTGGCTGATGCAGGAATTTTCCCCCTTGGATCGGCGTATCAGCCTGGAAGGGGTGGGACTACTCCATTTCCGCCCGGCCATGCCCGTTGGCTGGACGCCGCCCCCCTTTTTACAGGCCGATCCCTGGCGTCTTGGGCCGACAGAGGCAATGGGATTGATCCAACTGTTGCTGAATACCCTGCGTATGCAAGGAGCCAACAGCTTTCTACTCAGCGATCGTGTAGACATTGCCAAAGACGAGGCATTTGCGCCCCGCAACAAAGCCTATTATGTGCGTCTGCAGGGCGCGCTGGCGAAGGATTTCGGCGTCTACGGCTGGCTGCCTGCGGGCGAGGGCTATAGCAATGCTCGAGTCGAACTCCTGCGTAAACTGCTGGGCCGCCGGGCTATCGCCGACAAAGAGGCTGTCGCTCTGGCCCGTCAATTTTTGAGCGATCTGTGGAGCTATCTGACCGCAGCCGGCAGCCCATTCAGCCATTATTTCTCTACGGAGACGAAAGGGCGGGACGGAGTGCTGCACCGCATCGATCATCGGATGTGGGAAATGGTGCTGGGGCAGAGCGAGGCCAGCCCTGAATGGTGGATCTGTGACCGCTGCCACAACATTTCGGCCATCGACGTGGGCCACATCTGCCCGGTCTATGGCTGTACAGGTACGCTGCAACCCCTGGCAAACCAGCAGGGAATTCTGGAAACCAATCTCTACCGGGACATCTACAGTCAAGGGGAGCCGATCCCGCTGGCCGCGGAAGAACATACGGCCCAATGGGTGACCCAAGAGGCGGCGCGCATCCAGAACGAGTTTATTCAGGGCAAGATCAATCTACTCAGTTGTTCCACGACCTTTGAACTGGGCGTGGACGTGGGCGACCTGCAGGCGGTGATCCTGCGCAATGTGCCCCCGACCACCGCCAATTATGTGCAGCGGGCGGGCCGCGCCGGGCGTCGGACCGATTCTGCGGCCTTTGTGCTCACCTTTGCCCAGCGCCGCTCCCACGATCTCACCTTCTACGACCAGCCGGAAAAGATGGTGGCGGGGAAGATGCGCCCGCCGACAGTAGTGTTGAGCAACGAGAAGATCATCCGACGTCATCTGCACTCGGTGGCTTTTGCTGCTTTCTTCCGCTGGGCGAGGGACAACAAAAAGACGACGTACCTCAGTACAGGGGACTACTTTGCTCCCCAGGACCGCCTGCCTGGTGTTGAACTGTTGCGTCAATTTCTAGACCAGAGACCCACTTCTCTGGAACAGGCGCTGGATCGAATTTTGCCTGCTGATGTTCGTCTGCGAGAGGAGATCGGTTATGATCGCTGGGGATGGGTGGAGAAACTGATAAACAACGACAAAAACGGTGTGCTGGATCGAGCACTGGCCGAAATCAACGGCGAGTTGGAGACTTTTACTGCTCTGGAGTTGGAAGCAGCCAAAGAGCGCAAATACAAACAGGCCGATTACTTTGGCGATGTGCAGAAACAGATCCGTAGTCGACCATTACTGGGTTTCTTGGGGAGCCGCAACGTATTACCCAAATATGGCTTTCCGACAGATGTGGTCGAGTTGAAGACTGACCATTTGCAGAGCATCAAAGTGGCGTCTTCGATCTCGCTGGATCGGGACCTGCGCATTGCCATCTCCGAATTTGCCCCCGGCGGCGAAGTGGTGGCAGCCAAGCGTATCTGGCGTAGTGTCGGGCTACGCAAACTCCCTGACCGGGAGTGGCCCCCCTATGAATATGCCATCTGCAAAAGCTGCAATCGTTTCAACTATTCTCCCAATGCTCTGGATGCCATCTGCGGATGTGGTGCGGCCCTGGGCGATGGCAAACAGAAGAAGACTTCTTTCATTGTGCCCGAATCTGGCTTTGTGGCTGGCAGAGAGACAAGCACCCCGGGCGAAGCACCGCCCCAACGCATCTACGCCAGCCGGGTTCACTTTGCCAGCTATCACCTGCCCGAAGGCATCAGCGCGGAGGAAGGAGCAGAGCCAGGTGCGGAATTGGATAACCGCTTTGTCCACGTCCCTGTTTCCAAGCGCTATTCCCGCTATGGCTGGCTGGCGATTGTCAATTCCGGCTTTCAAAGAGGCTTTTCCATCTGCTCCTACTGCGGCTTTGCCGAGCCGGTCATCTTTCAACAGCAGAAGGGGCGCAAGCGCGAGACCGGCCACAAGAACCCGCTCACTGGTAAGGATTGCAAAGGCAGATACGATATCCGTCATCTGGGCCATCGCTATATGACCGATGTGTTGGAACTCCAATTCAGCGTGGCTATGCCCACCGAGGGCGCGATTCAATCTCTACTGTATGCGCTCCTGGACGGGGCGGGGGAAGCACTCGACATCCAACGCACGGACATCAACGGCACTTTCTACTACCGACAAGCAGGCGAGTCTCCTTCGTTTGTGCTTTTCGACGACGTGCCCGGTGGCGCGGGCCACGTCAAACGCATCTATGACCACCTGCACGAAACGGTGAAGGCAGCTCTGGACCGGGTGAAGCGCTGCGAATGCGGCCTGGAAACGAGTTGCTACAATTGTCTGCGTAACTACCAGAACCAGTTCATCCACGACAAATTACAGCGGGGTGTCGCCATCGATCTTTTGCAGCGCATTCTCCAATGAGTGCAGAGAGTTGGCCAGTGAACTGGGATAAAATCGTCATCAACTTCGTCAGCCGCAGGCTCGACCAGCGGGCGGGCTGCTGCCTGCTGGTCGATAGGGATGGACTCATCCGGGCGGAGGTGCGTGCGGGCTTGACCCGCTTGGGCTGGGCTGTGGTTGCTGTGGGCCACGACTCGCTTGGGTTGCGCCGGGCCTACGAGGACCACTGTCGTTCCACCTTCCCGGCGCAACCGGCCAATGCCCTTCTGCTGTTGCCCGGCGATCTCCCCATACCCTACGACATCGAACGGACTCTTCCGTCCTTGTCTGTCGGGCTAACCGACATCTTCCCCGGTTTGGATACAGCCTTATTGCCGGGTCTCTCCCCAGAGTGGTATGCGGCTATCTTCGCGGCCCGGGCAAACGGGGAAAGCATAACAGGGTTGGATGGATCGGCAACCCTGGCGTTTGTGCTGGCCCACTGCCCAGATAAGCCGCTCCCTTTGCATCCCACATTCGTTGGCTACGTCCTGCTCCTGGCCGGGCTGGTGGGTCAACGCCAGCGGCTGACCGATGCCCTGCGTGCCGCATTGACCGCCTTCTTTGCACCCATTTTGGGCCACACTTTCCGCTTTCCCGATCTGGCTGTTGGGGAACATTTTCTCTCCGCTGTGTGGCAAGCCTATCATCAGGGCCTGGCTGGGGTAGAGGCGGTAGCCGCTCCCATTGATCCACTGGTCGCCGAAGCTGCCATCCGACTGGATCAGGAGCCGGGCTTACAGGATGCCTTTACCCAACTGCGGATGCAGGGCACTTTGCCAGCATGGCGACTCCCCCCCAGAGTGCAGGTGGCACCTTGGTTGCGCCAGGATGTCCATTTCTACGTGGAGCGGACAGAATTCCTGGGCCACGAACTGATACAAATCGCGGGGCAACTCCCCAGCGTCTCCCACCCATTGGCGGATTGGGCCAACTTTGCCCGACTGTGGGCGCGCATGCGGCTGACATTCTACGAAACCCAGCCAGTGGCAGCGACAGTAGCAGCACATTTCCAAACACTTCAGTTGCAGGTCGAAGAGGGCTTTCTGGCCTGGCTCTTAGAGTACTACCCGGCGCTCTTGCAGCGAGCCTATCTGCCTGAACCGGCTGCGGTTCACCATCTGCTGCCCTATCTGGCGGCAACCTTTCCTGTGGCGGCTGATTCGTCGCTTGCCATCTTGGTCGTGGATGGAATGGGCCTGGACGATTGGACTGCCATCACCGACATCTGGCGTCGGCAAGATTTGACCTGGCGCATTGATGACCGTACACTGTTGGCGCTCATCCCCACGCTGACGTCTGTTTCCCGGCAAGCGTTGTTGGCGGGCAACCTTCCCCAGCATTTTGCCAACTCCTGGACCCATACCAATCAGGAACGTACACATTGGGAAAAGTTCTGGCTTGCCCAGGGGATGCCCCAAGAGGAGATATGCTATCTGCGCAATCTGACGGGAGATGGGAGTCGGACAGACCACATACTCCATGCAGCGTTGCGGGGTGTGCAAAAAATCGTAGGCGCATTTGTGATCAACGACATCGATTCAATGATACACAGTACGCCCGAAGCCGCCCAATTGCTAGCCCAGATGCGCACGTGGGAGGAACGTTTTGCGGTTGTACAGAGGACCGTCGCCACGCTTCTCTACCATTTCGACCGGGTGGTTGTGACCTCGGATCACGGCCATGTGGAGGGAAGGGGCATCGGCGATATCCCATTGGGACAAGTAGCCGAGGAACGGGCATTGCGTACCCGCCTCTTTACCCGCTATCAGCGCGACTCACTGGTCAGCCACGAGGATGTGCTGCGCTGGCCTGGTTGGGGTTTGCCGTCCGAACAATCCGTTCTGCTGCCCCTGAGTTTAGGTCTCTTTGCCAAGAAAGATACAGCCGGGATTGGTCACGGAGGAGCCAGCATTGAAGAAGTCTTTGTGCCTTTCGCTGTCATCACACGCGAGTAATTGTCTATGCCGTCCGCATCGTCGTCGTTGATCGGTTTTGATCGTTTTGTCTCCCTGACCTGGCTGGACAAGGCCGTAGATATCGCCTACACCGAAGGATCAGTCGATGATCTGCGGTCCTGGCTGGCCGAGCGCATCGAAGGACCAGCCGCGCTGAAAAAGACGAACTCTGTTTTGACCGCGATTTGGCTGCGCTCCGACCCGGCAACCGCGTGGCTGCGAAACCAGGCATTGACGATCTTCCCTGGGATTTCCATGGAGGAGCGGATCGTGCTGCACTGGGGTATGGCCCTGACCACATATCCTCTCTTTCGGGCAACCGCAAGCGTGATGGGTCGTCTATTGCGTCTGCAGGGCGAGTTTCGGACCCAGGATATTCGCAGCCGGGTGCTGGAACAGTACGGCAGTATCGGCACCGTGCCCCGTGCCGTCAACCGTATTGTACAGAGCGTGAAGGACTGGGGGGTGATCGCTTACACTGACACACATTACATCCCGGACCGGCGACTCCAGATTGACAATCCGTCGTTGCTTGCGTGGCTGTTGGAGGCCTGCATTCTGACCAGCGCCCGGGACCACTGGGAATTGACCGATCTGTTGCAGGCCACGGAACTCTTTCCCTTTGATCTGAGCAAGACAGGCCACCTGGCTGTGCGCCGCTCCCCTCGCTTCGTCGTAACCCGTGAGGGGCTAGATCGAGAGATAATTCTATTGGCCGCACAGCTCGCTAATTGTTCCATCAAAGCAGACGGGGTCTAGAAATTTCCTGGGATAAATTGGTGTAGGAAGCGTGAACAAATGATTCCCGAAGAACGGCTGCAAGAATTGTTGGAACAAGCCACAGTGGATTGCTACGACGAAGAAGAGGCGTTCGCCGGTGTCCTCATCAGCGTCGACGAAAACGTGGCCTGGCCGCTGCCCGCACAGTTGACCGGAATGCCCGTGGAGGTGCTGGGGCTGGATGAATCGGCCAGCAACCTGCGCCGGGGTATCCAGGCGCGCATCCGGCGGCAAGGGAAAGAGTACCGGGCCAGTCTGTCCGACCTGACCTTCGGCGACATAGACGAGAGCAGCGCCGAATGGCTGGCCCTGTACCGCTGGTGGGCAGAGGGTTTCTCATCGTATGCAGACGAGATGACCGGTGTGCCCTTTGCCATCGGCGAGGAGTGGTCGAGCAAGTGGCAGGCACGTCCCTACATCGAGCAGGGCTTGACCAACTTCTGCCGGCTGGATGTCTGCAACATCGGCGGGTTGAGCGAGGCCATGAAAGTGGCGGGGTGGAGCGAGTCCCACTACATCGACATTATGCCCCACAACCCCCTGGGCGCGGTCTGCACCGCGGCCACGATTCATATGTCCTTCGCGGTCAACAACTTCGCCTGGGTGGAGATCAATCCGGGCATCAACGAAAGCGCGCCGGACCTCTTTCCCGTGCAGTTGACCCGCAAGGGGGCTTCCTTCCCCCTGCCCACACGGCCAGGGTTAGGCGTGGAGTTCGACGAAGAGGCCGTGGCTGACCACCCCCATTCTTTGACCGATATGCCCCACTTCCACAAACCCGATGGCAGCCATACCAACTGGTAGGCACTCTTCCCCGCGGCAATGTGAGCGGAGAGAGACGCCATCTGCTACAGACATACCCCCTCCCTGTAGAACGTTGACAGAAGGGCTTGTCAAGAGGCTACTCCTTGTGTTACTATTTCGCTATACTTATGACTATGTATAGCAATGTAATAAAAGGGGTGTTGGATGACTTCACCAAAAGAGCAGGAACTGCTGGCGCTGGTTGAGCAACAGGGCATCCTGCGCGCCCGTCAACTAGCCGACCACGGCATCGCCCGTGTCTATCTACAGAGGCTGATGGACAAGGGCGAACTGGAACGCATCGGGCGGGGTCTCTATCGAAACCCTCAAGCCGAAGTGAGCCTGCACCATTCCCTGGCAGCCGCAGCCCAGCGCACACCGGAAGCAGTGGTCTGTCTGCTCTCTGCCCTGGCCTTTCACGAACTGACCACCCAACTGCCCCATGCGGTCTGGCTGGCCCTGCCGCCTGGTAGAGCCGCTCCCCAGCCAGATTATCCCCCTATCCAGGTGATTCATGTCTCCGGTCGCGCCTTCCAGGCGGGGGTGGAAGAGCATCCCATCGAAGGGGTCGCCGTGCCTATCTACGGCGTCGCCAAGACCGTAGCCGACTGTTTCAAGTTTCGCAACAGGATTGGGGTAGATGTGGCTGTGGAAAGTCTGCGCCAATGCCTGGCTGAACGGCGCTGCACAGTTGACGAACTGCTCCACTACGCGGCCATCTGCCGGATGACGAAGGTTATGCGTCCTTATATGGAGGCGCTCCTGTGAAGAACAGTCCCCTCTCCCAATCCGTACGCCAACGACTGCTGAATCTGAGCCGGGTCCGAGACGAGGATTTTCAGCTTACGCTGGTCCACTTTGCCATCGAACGGCTGCTCTATCGTCTTGGCTCGGCTCAGGGCGGCGAGCGTTTTCTGCTCAAAGGTGCGATGCTCTTTGCCCTGTGGAGCGGGGAAGCCCACCGCCCCACTCGCGATCTGGACCTGGCCGGGCGGGGCGATCCCTCTCCGGACGGACTTGCCGCCTTCTTTCGCGGTCTCTGCACACTGGCTGTGCCAGATGATGGACTCTTCTTCGATGGGGAGAGCGTCCAGGTCGCGGGGATTCGGGAACAGCAGGAGTATCAGGGACAACGGGTGCGGCTGTTGACCTATCTGGGCAGCGCCCGCATCCAGTTACAGGTGGACATCGGTTTCGGGGACGCGGTCACGCCGACGCCCCAGGAGGTCGACTTCCCCACGCTGCTGGACATGCCAGCGCCCCGACTGCGGGTCTATCCCAGAGAGACGGTCGTTGCCGAGAAGCTCCACGCCATAACCACACTAGGTCTTCTCAACAGCCGCATGAAGGACTTCTACGATCTGGACTGGATGGCCCAGTCCTTTGGATTTGAGGGAACGCCGCTGGTTGAGGCAATACAGGCAACCTTTACGCGACGGCAGACCGGCTTTCCCACAGAGACACCGGTGGGTCTCACGTCCCGTTTTGCCGATGATCCTGACAAGCGTACCCAGTGGCGGGCCTTTGTGCGACGCAGCGGTCTAAATAGCGAGGAACTTCCTCTCACCACGGTAGTTGCGCGCCTCCAACTGTTCCTGATGCTGCCTCTGCAAGCTGCGTCCGATGATGCACCGGCTCCCTCACACTGGAAACCTGGCGGTCCCTGGTCCAGATAGTACGTTTCTTTCTGCGCGTCTGTCGCCTGTCACCCTTCGTCAGGCTCAGGACACCGCCTGCCCGCCTGTTGCACCACATACCCATGCCGTTCCCGTACCCGCACCAGACGGCGCAGGAGCTTCTCCCCTTCCCCCCGGCTGGCCACCACCTGGCTGCGCAGGACTGGTTGCTGGTTGGTGCCCCCGTAGAGACGCGTCAGCGTCCACTGGCCGAAGAGGTCCTCCTGCAGCCAGAGGGCGTAGACCCGGCTACGGCGTTCTGGGGTGGGGTTGGTGAAGGTGTAGAGCATAGGGCAGGGCGGGCAGGGTTCAGAAGGCAGTGGGCAGGGAAAGGCGGTTGGCGATTGGCGGTTGGGTATCAGGCAACAGACGGTCAGATCGCAGGTGGCAGAAAGCGGTTGGCCAATGGCCTCTACGCCAATGTACGAACAAGCGTTCTGCGGCAGTATAGCGCAAGTCTGCACCCAGAGCGAAGCAGCCATATCCCCACTTTGTACCCAACGCCCCTTGCTCAGCCAGTTTTCCTCTCTCTGGTCCGTTCCCAAAAGAGTAAAGTCGCAGCGGACTTGCAGCCAGCAATTTGACCCTGTTGACTATTACTCAAGGGCGATCTATGCTGCGTATAGGGAATCTGTCAATCGGTCTCAGCACTGCAAAGGAGGTTCTCATGGCCCACTCGATTGCTCTGGATGCAGAAGGAGAGGCCCTGCTCCAACGCCACGCGGCATGGTGGCGAAAAGAAGGCTTGCTTGTCTCGGTTAGCGACAGCCCGCCTCTAGGCAAACTCTGGCTGCCCCTGGCCGATGGAAGTCTGGCGGAGACAGATATGGCTCTACGCCCGGACGACCTGGACGTGGATCGGCTGGCCGGAGAGCGCTATACCCCAGGCCCGTTGCAGGTGCGGGGCGACCACTTCGAGACCACTACCCCCTATGTCCGCATCCCCTGGGTAGAAGCCATCCTGGGCGCGCCCATCTGGGCCACCATCCAGGGGGGCAGTATGCGCAGCCACAAGATTGTGGAGCGTTGGGATGACTGGCCTGCTCTGGCAGAACAGAAGGATCAGGCGTGGTTTGGCCTGCTGCGGCGTCTGACCGAGGAGATGGCTGTGCGCAGCGCTGGAAGACTGGCCGTGGTGCAGACCCTCATGCGCGGTGCGTCGGATATTGCCGAAGCCCTGCTGGGGCACGAGTTGATGTGCTTTTCTATCTACGATCACCCGCAGCAGCTGGCCCGCTTCCTGGAGCAGGTTACCAGCGGCTTTATTCAAATTTTGCAGGCTCAAATGGAGCGCATCCCCCGGGTGGCCGGTGGGGTGGTCAGTCCCTTTGGCATCTGGGCAGCGGGAACGGTAGTGCGCGGCCAGTGTGACGCCTCGGCCTTTCTCTCGGCCCGCCACTACGCCGACTGGTTCCTGCCCCACGATATCCGCATGTGCCAGGCAGTGGACTACTCCATCATGCACCTGCATTCCGGCTCTCTGCATACGGTGCCCGCGCTGATTGAGGGAGCCTATCCCCACGCCCTGCAGGTCACCCTGGACCCGGCCCCCAGCGGTCCGCCAGTGACCGAGTTGCTGCCTATCCTCCGGCGCGTCCTGGAACACAAGCCGCTGATTGTAGAAGGACCGCTTTCCGAAGCAGAGGTTGACTGGCTCCTG
>JACQGT010000347.1 GCA_016199425.1 Chloroflexota bacterium | reverse complement strand
GGTATCAGTGCGTAGGAGTGAAATCATAGCCCATTCCTGTCTAAATTGCCTTATGGCTCGTATTGTGATTCATCCTATGAGCTTAAGTTGACACCTATGTTGTCCAGATAAATTCTGACCTTCTGGGAAGCTTGGAACTTCCTGGAAGGTGCGGCCAAAACTTTTCTGGATACCTAATGGCCGCTACGGGACAGCCACGCGCCAATAGAGTTAACACCAAGACCACCAGCCAGATCGGGTAATGCAACCCACAGAAGATCGCTCCTTTACTTTCCGCTGACGCCGGCGTCAGTGGTGACCTTTACCCACAGGTGCATGCCGTGGCCTGCGGTGGCGGCGGTTTTGATGGAGGTGATTTTCATGGGGAAGCCTCGGGTAGGAGTTAGGAGTTTTGGGTTAGGAGTTAGGGGTGGGGAAAGATGATGGGATAATGGACTCGGTGCGACACACTGCATAATCCCATTATCTCATCATCCCGCTTTCTCACCCGTGCCCCACGTAGACCGTCTTCGTCCGCGTGTAGAACTCAATGGCAGCCGGTCCCTGCTCTTTGAAGGTGTTGGCGCTGGAATGTTTGAAGCCGCCGAAGGGAGCCTGCAAGGCCAGCCCAGAGGAGGATTCGTTGATCTTCACCACGCCCGCTTCGATGCGGTTGGCGAACTGGAAGGCCCGCTGCAAATCGTTGGTGACGACCGTGGCAGAGAGGCCGAACTCGATGGCGTTGGCCTTCTCCAGGGCGTCGTCGAAATCCCGCGCCCGGATGATACCCACTACCGGGCCGAAGACCTCCTCCTGGGCGATGCGCATGGAGACATCCACCCCGTCGAAGACAGTCGGCTGCACGAAGTAGCCGCCGCGCTGCCCTGAGCCTGCGGTGTCCTGAGCCTGTCGAAGGGTCGAAGGGTCGCTGGCCCGGCTACCCCCTGCCAACAGCTTGGCCCCTTCCTTCTGGGCGATGGCGATGTACTCCAAATCGGTCTCCAACTGGCCCGCATCCACCGCGGGCCCCATCTGCACGCCGGTTTCCAGCCCGTTGCCCACACGCAGGTTGCGGGCGGCGTCGGTGAGCGCAGCGGCAAAGGCGTCGGCCACGCCATCTTCCACGACTACCCGGCTGGTGGCCGTACACGCCTGGCCGGTGACGCCGAAGCCGCCCGCCACCGCCAACGCCACGGCCTGGGCAATGTTCGCATCCTTCAGCACGACCGTCGGGTTCTTGCCGCCCATCTCCAACTGGACACGGGTCAGATTTTGCATGGCCTGGGCGTAGATGCTCATCCCCACATTGTAGGAGCCGGTGAAGCTCACCCCGTCCACATCTGCGCTGCCCACGAGAGTGTTGCCCACCGAGCGCCCAGAGCCGGTGACGAAGTTGAGCACGCCGGCGGGGATGCCCGCCTCTACCAGCGCCTCCACCAGCAGCAGCCCGATGTGGGGCGAAAGACTGGCCGGTTTGAAGACGACTGTGTTGCCGTAGATGAGCGCGGGGGCCATCTTCCAGGCTGGGATGGCGACGGGGAAGTTCCAGGGGGTGATGAGGGCGACGACGCCCAACGGCTCGCGCCGGGTGTAGAGCAGCTCGCCGGAAATGTTGCTGGGCAGGGTCTGGCCGCCCATGCGCCAGCCCTCGCCCGCGGCGTAACTGAAGATGTCCCGCGCCCGGTTGACTTCGCCCCTGGCTTCGGCGAAAGTCTTGCCCTCCTCCTGGGTCAGTGCTTTGGCGAACTCGTCGCCCCGGCGGTCGATGATTTTGCTGGCTTTGTCCAGAATGGCGGCGCGGGACGGGGGCGGGGTGTTGGCCCAGCCTTTCAGTGCTTCTTTGGCCGCGGCGATGGCGCGCTGGGTGTCCTCCACGGTGGCGCTGGGAAAGTGGCCCAACAGTTCGTGATTGGCCGGGTTGCGGTTCTCAAAGGTTTCGCCGCTGGAGGATGCGACCCACTCCCCGGCGATGAAGTTTTTGTATGTTGACATCTTTTCAGGTCCTTTTCTTGTCGGCGTGAAACGTGATTCGTGAAACGTGAACAACAATCGGCGATCTCACGTTTCACGTTTCTGTAATGCGAATAGCTATTACTGCTCGAATCGACGTCCCTACCCTACCGCATTCTCCAACCCCATTCCCCCAATTGTCACCCGGATCACATCCCCGCGCTGGAGGGTGAAGTCGTCCGGCGGGACAATGCCCGTGCCGGTCATCAGCAGGCTGCCGTGGGGGAAGGCGAGTTCCCGGTAGAGCCAGGCGGCCAGGTCGGGGAAGGTGCGTTTCATGCGGCTGGTGGCCGTGTCGTCGGCGAAGACGACCGCGCCATTTCGTTCGATTTTCAGTTGGATGGGCAGATCGGCCAGTGCATCGGCGCTGAGCAGACGGATGGCCGGCCCCACCGCGCAGGAGCCGTTGTAGGTCTTGGCCTGGGGCAGATAGAGGGGATTCTCCCCCTCAATGTCCCGGCTGGACATATCGTTGCCGACGGTATAGCCGACGATCTCCCCCGCGGCGTTGATGACCAGCACCAGCTCCGGCTCCGGCACGTTCCAGGTGGTGTCGGCGCGGATGCGCACGTTCTGGCCGTAACCGACGGTGCGCCAGCCCACCTGCTTGAAGAAAATCTCTGGGCGCTCTGCGTCGTAGACCAGTTGGTAGACATCGGCAGAAGTCTTCGACTCGGCCTTACGGGCGTCCCGGCTGCGCAGATAGGTGACGCCGCTGCCCCAGATTTCCTGGTTCGGGTCGATGGGAGCGAGCAGTTCGCCTGTAGCAGATTCGTTGGTTGCCAGTTGGGTAATGAGTGTGGACAGACCGGCTGCGGGCAGGGCAAGCAACCCGCTGAGGGTGACGCCCGCGGGCAGATAGTTGCCGTCTACGGCCCAGCGCGGGCCGGTGGTGGTGTTGTGGCGGGTAAGGTCCATAGGGATGCTCCTTCACAAATGATGGATGATTTGATACTTTGATACTTTAGAGGTCACAGCGTAAGCAATGTATTGTTCGATAGTTTTGCTTCAAGGAGTTGGATGATCTCTTGCAGCTCTACATCAGTTTCCGCTTGCAATCCTAAACAACGTGCGACTCCGTCTGCATCGGTACTCAAACGTTCACCCAGTCGGATGCGGAAGGGGCTGTCTGCCGTGGAGTGGATGCCATAGGCATGAATATGCATCGAGTCTCCAATGCGAGCTGTGTTGAGATGGCTAAACTGGAATTCATTTCTCATGTAGCCCAGCAATGCGTCCTGTAAAACAAGCACAAGATGTTTACCCATCTGTTCAAACGTCGGAATCTTGTGATGCAATTGGATCAGTGTGGTTTTCGCTGTCATCTTCCAATTCATGCCAAAGGATTTCGACAAGTTCCTCTCCTCGTCGCCTGTTGACACACCCTGTGCTTCCAGAAATCGTTGACGTTCAGGCCACACAGTGCCGGTAGTGTCGAGCGTCTGTAATTCGATTCCAACAAAGTCCATCACCTTTCCTATTCTGACCGACACCAGGAAGTAATCGACGTTGCCTCCGGGAACAGGTATTTGTGAAACCACATGAAGCTCGTTGCCGGGTTCGTGAAGTGACAGGAGGTGAATACAGTCGGTAAATATCTGACGCCTCTCAAGCAGCCGAAAAGGACATATCATTATGGGGGTCGGTTGTCGTTTGCCATAGAGCAGCGTACAAGTTCCGATTGCTATATCGGGTTCACTTTTCCGAGTTTTTAGACATGTCCTCTGCAAGTACGGACATCTTTGCTCGTCAACGACAGCCGCCCATTCGACTTTCGTTTGTAGATGTGTTGGCAAGCCAAAGAATTCGAGAATTTTGCTCATAGTAAGGAGTGTGTGCGCTGATATGAAATTTGTAGATACTCTTCCGAGATGTCAATGCCCACAGACTGGCGGTCAAGTTGCTTTGCGACAAGCAGCGTCGTTCCTGTTCCGCAAAATGGATCGAGGACTACCCCATCTGGAGGACAAGTCGCCAGGATAGGAATCCGACAAATGTCTTCTGGATAGGGAGCATAATGCTGTGTGCGATTCTGGGTATCTTCTGGAATAATTTCCCAGACGTCGCCCGGTTTGCTGCCGTTGGGGTGATACTTCAGAAAATAGAATCCTTTTTCTTCCAACTCACGCGCTCGCCCAGAAACACCGGTGACGTCGGAGTGAGTCGTTCGCTGTTGCTTGCGGATAATCATGCGAAAATCAGCGATTTCGCCCGCGCTGACAGTCTGAAGCATCTGCTCCAGAGCAGCCAAGGCGTTCTTCTTTTCCGCATCGGAAAGCGCTGTCGCTAATTCGATCTGTCTTTTGTAGCGCACGCCGGTCACACCAGTGGCGGAGACAATGGCTCCATTGACTACTTTGGTCTTTTTCGGATCAGAGCGAATTGCGTCAATATCGTAATAATAGTCTTTTGCGTCTTTGACAAAGTGAAAGATATTCTCATGCACATTCCTGAGCCGATCCGTTGTGTTATCGGGGCCACCTTTGACTTTGTGCCAGATGACATCGTTACGCAGAGTCCAGCCTTGTTGATCGATCAGACCGAGCGCGACACGCCAGGGAATCCCTACAAGTGATTTGTTTGCGTAGGTGTCGCCAATGTTCAACCAAAAGGATCCGCCTGGCTTGAGAACCCGTTTGAGTTCGCCAAAGATAGAAAGCAAAGTGGCTACAAATTCCTGATACGTCCCTTCCAGCCCTAGCCCACCGTCTGCATATTGCCGTTTCCCCCAATAGGGAGGGCTGGTCATGCAACAGTCTACCGAGTCACACGGTAGTTGCGCCAGGACAGCGTACGCATCGCCGTGCAATAGCAGCGGATTCAGGTTTCGCGACTGAAGATAGCCGCAGAAATGTTCTGCGAATTGCGATTTGATGATCGGCATAAGATTCTCGTTTTCGGCGCACTGCTCGTCGAATAAGCGTGATTATAGCATATGGCTGGATGAGACCAGACCTGCCAGGTTCTCCAAAATCCTGGCAGGTCTGCGGGTGGAAAAGAAGTAATAAACTGTCCAGCGAGAGCCTTCTCAGACAGTCTTGCCATCCAGAACCCCATTCACCGCGGCAAACTCATCCGCGCTCAGCACCCACTCCCCGGCTGCCGCGTTGCTCTGCACCTGGCTGAGTTTTGTAGCGCCCGAAATCACCGAACTGACTTGCGGTTGGGCCAGCAGCCAGGCGTGGGCCAGTTCCACCATCGAATGACCCCGCTCCTCCGCCCAGGCGCTTAGCTTCTCCATAATCCCATAATTTTTGTCGGTCATATAGCGCTGCACATACGCGCTGTTCTCGCCCCTCGATCCGGCCGGCGCGGCTTCGCCCCACTTGTACTTGCCGGTGAGGAAGCCGCCGGCCAGGGGGAAGTAGGGCAGAATCCCCACGCCGTAGGCGTTGCAATAGGGGATCACCTCCTGCTCGATACCCCGCTCGAACATATGATAGTGGGGCTGGATGGTGACCAGCGGCGGCCAGCCGCGCATTTCGGCCAGCAGATTGGCCCGACTCAGTTGCCAGGCCGCGTAGTTGGACGCGCCCACATAGCGGATTTTGCCGCTGTGGACCAGATCGTCCAACGCGCGCAGGCTTTCGTCGATAGGCGTTGTGTCGTCCCAGCGGTGTAACTGGTAGAGATCGATGTGGTCTACCTGCATCCGGCGCAGGCTGGCCTCCACCGCGTTGACGATGTGATAGCGGGACGCGCCCCGGTCATTCACCCCCTGACCCATCGGGCTGACGCCTTTTGTGCCCAGCACCACTTTGTCCCATTTGCCCTGCAGCGCCACGCCCAGCGTCTCTTCCGAGCGCCCGCTCGTGTAGACATCCGCAGTGTCGATGAAGTTGATGCCCAGATCGAGACAGCCGTCGATGATTTCATTGACGCCCGCCTGGTCCACTTTGCCGCCGAACTGGTTTGTGCCCAGCCCGATGACAGAGACGCGCACGCCGGATTTGCCGAGTTGTCGGTATTGCATGGGGGGGATTGCCTCTTTCTGTGTGTGTTTGATGCAGCTTTTTGGGTTATGAGTTATGAGTTAGGAGTTGGGTCGTCCAGACGACATAACTCCTAACTCATAACTCATAACTTCCTTATGAATCTGCTACGCCGCCGTCCGCGTGTTTTGCGCCGTAGACAGAAACAAAAGCACGCGTCGTGTCGATAGAAAAATCGGGCTGGCGGCGCAGACAGGCCGCCTCGTCCACTTCCACGCCGATACCGGGCTTGGTGGGGGGCAGGATATGACCCTCCACAAAAGGCAACGGTTCAACGACGAATTCCAGCATAGAAATGGGCGATGTGTCCGGGTCCACCATCTCCTGAATCACAAAGTTGGGCATGGCAAAGTCCACCTGCACACAGGCCGCGGTGGAGACAGGGCCGTAGGGATTGTGGGGGGCCATCCCCGCGTAGTAGACCTCGGCCAGGCTGCCGATGCGCCGGATTTCGCTGATGCCCCCGGCGTGACAGGTGTCGGGCTGGAGCAGGCTGGCCGCGCCCGTCTCCAGAATTTCCCGGAAGCCCCAGCGGGTGAGCAGCCGCTCGCCCGTGGCAATGGGGATCGTCGTGGCTTTGGCAACCGCGGCCATGGCCGCCGGATTTTCGGCCTGGGCCGGTTCTTCCATACAGAAGGGGGCATACGGCTCGAAACGTCTGGCGTATTGGATCGCCATCTGGGGCGTCACCCGTCCGTGCATATCCAGCAGAATGTCGATCTCGTCGCCCACAGCCTCACGCACGGCGGCCAGACCCGCTTCGGCTCGCTTCTGCACGGCCAGCCCGTCCACGATATTTGTGATGGGAACCGGTACGGTCTTGACCGCCGTCCACCCCTTCGCCACTTTGGAGAGCGCGCTCTCGGCCATTTTCTCCGGTGTGGACCCGCCGAAGTGGGTGTACATGCGTACTTTGTCCCGCACTTTGCCCCCCAGCAGCTCGTAGACGGGCCGTCCCAACTCCTTGCCTTTGATGTCCCACAGGGCCTGGTCGATGCCGGAGATGGCGGAGAGGCCGATGATGCCCATGCGCCAGAAGGCGCTGCGGTAGAGAATCTGCCAGCAGCGTTCCACGTCCCGGGGGTCCATGCCCAGAATCATCGGCTGCATATCCTGAATGCAGCCGGCCACGGCCCGGGGCTTGCCTTCCAGCGACGCTTCGCCCCAGCCGATCAGACCCGGCTGATCGGTCTCTACTTTGACAAAGACAAAGACCCGCTGCTCGCCCTGGGCGAAGATGGGTTTGATGGCAGTGATTTTCATACGATTCTCCTATGGGTGGGGGATTTCGACAGATGCCGGTATGTGTCAATAACTTTGAGACGATTTTGGTATATCTTCGTAACTATAGTTTTTCAGATAATCATTTGTAGGGGCGCTGCTTGCTGCGCCCGGCGCACAGGAAGCGGGCGCAGCAAGCAAGCGCCCCTACAGGGAAAATCCTTACCTGAAAAACTATACCAAGCCTGCCAGAAGCGGACGCAGCGCCCAGAGGGCACCCGCCTGATTACCACGCAGATCGGCGCTGATTTGCCACGGATTTCTGCCCTAATCAGCGCCGATCAATTCAGATCATGAGGGTGCCCTCTGGGCGCTGCGTCCCTTTCTTCGCCGGGCTGAGCAGTTACCTTTTGCCAAAAGTCGAACTGCTACCTCTACCACCCATAGTTCAGCCGGTCGATCAACCGGCGGGGCAGATTGGCAGCCCGCATCTGGCTTTGGGTCAGATCGATGGGATAGGCCACCCGGAAGAGTTGCCAGGTCATCTGCTCTGTGTCGAGAATCGCATAGGCGGCCCGGGGATCGTTGTCTCGGGGCTGGCCCACGCTGCCGGGATTGATGATCAGCCGCTGCTCGTCGAAAACATCCAAAAAGATCGGTACTCCGAGAAGAAGCGGCAGATGATCGACTGTGGCTGCCCCTGTCATTTCCCCGTTGTCCGCGCCGTCCCACGCCCGTTCCAGACGCCAGCGATAGATGGCTGGCTTGTGGGTGTGGCCGACCAGGCAAATCTTCTCCTCAAACCAGGCAAAATTTTCCAGAGCTATCGTCGGCGTCTGCACATATTCCCAGACCGGCTGGCGGGGGCTGGCGTGGGTGAGGAGCAGGTCCGGCGCTGCCAATGGCTGCACAGGCACATCCGGGAAGCTGTCGAGCAGGGCGCGATTCGATGCAGTCAGTACACTGCGCGTCCACAGCACGGCTTCACGAGCCATTGGGTTGAAATCATCCACGTCGATGCCGGGTCGTCCCAAGACAGCCCAGTCGTGGTTGCCAATCACCACGTGATCCGCCAGCTCGTCCACCAGTTGCATGCATTCGTTGGGCATGGGTCCATAGCCAACTACATCACCCAGACACCAGACCGCGTCATATTTGCCCTGGGCGTCGGCAACGACGCTTTCCAGGGCGACAAAATTGGCGTGAATGTCGGAGATAATAAGGATGCGCATGGGTGGCAAGTGGAAAGTGGCAGGCGGTGTCCTGAGCCTGTCGAAGG
>JACQGT010000029.1 GCA_016199425.1 Chloroflexota bacterium | reverse complement strand
GGCCGGGGTCTTGTGGCGGATTTCGTCGCCCAGGGGACCGTCGAGGATCGCCCGGTTGAGGTCGGTCTTGTGCCAACCGGGCAGAAGGGCGTTGACCTGAATGTTGTGTACAGCCAACTCTACGCCCAGGGCGCGAGTCAGCCCCACCATCCCCGTCTTGGCCGCGGCGTAGTTGGCGATATTGGGCGGTCCCAGCAGGGAATACATCGAGCCGATGTTGATGATTTTGCCGCCCCGCCCCCCGGCCACCATCGCTTTGGCCGCGGCCCGCGCGCAGAAGAAAGAACCGGTCAGATGGGTTTCCAGGACCGCGTTCCAATCCGCCGTGGACATCTCTAGGACGTTTCCGCGCCGGGCAATCCCCGCGTTGTTGACCAGAATGTCCAGGCTGCCGAAACGATCCACAATACCGGCTACGCCCTGATTCACCGCGTCCTCGTCCCGCACATCCAGTTCGATGACTGCGTGACCCGCGCCCAGCTCCGCAGCCATCGCAGCGTTCTTGTCCGAATTGCGCCCGGTGACAACGACCGTCGCGCCGTGTACTTTGAAGCCCAGGGCGATGGAGCGCCCGATGCCGCCGTTGCCGCCTGTGACCAGCGCCACGCGCCCAGCCAGGGAAAAGAGGGAAGAAGTCACGGGTTTTCTCGCTTTCTGTAGAAGTCCAGCCTCTGGGTTGCCCTGGCGGGCAGAGATGGGCCGACAACGATAAGATAAGGAGAGGCTACAGGTGGTACGGCATGGATTCAAACTGCTGAAGGGAGGTCGAGGGTTGGTGTCAATGCAGGGTGCGTTGCTCGATCTCCCACTTGACCTTCTGACGAAGCACCTTTAGTCCTCGGCGATTGCGGTAGACAGTAATAATAAACTGACCACTTCGATCCATCAGAACAGTTGTCCCTTCCAGGCGCTGTACTCGCTTTCTATCCACTTTGGGAATGTCATCGTAGCGTAGAAAGTAGTGCAGCGCCCCACCGCTCCGCACCAGGTAGCCAAACTGAATGACGTACTCGACGTCTTCAGCGGACAGGTTGCGTTGCGCCATACGCGTCAGCGCGTGATTGGATAGTTCCATTTCTTGCATCATAGCCACCCTCCTGGGGGAATAGCGTTGTCGGCCCATCCCTGCCTGCAAGAGTGTGGAGTTAGAATACACGAAATCGCCAGTTTTTACAATAGCCAATCGCGTACTTCTTCTGTTCTTTTCGTCTTCAATTTTGTCCCAGCCACGAACGATTCCGGGAATGGACTAGTACAGCGCGGCGTAAATATCTAGGGGGTGCCGATCGCTCGCGCCGGGTCCGTGACCCGGCGGCATCCAGTGGACAAGCGCCCGCCGGTCACGGACCGGCGGAGAGCAGGAACTGTGGAAGGATTTACGCCGTCGTGGACCAGCCGTACGCGATTGCCCCACCCACACACTTTCTCGTACCAAATTTTCAGCGCTTCTGTTGTACAATGGATATGACGGCTGTATCCAAACCAAAGATCGCCAGGTGCAATCCCCCATGCACGAGAACCAAATCACCTTTTATGTCATCACCGCCTTCGTCATCTTTCTCATCGGCGTTTCCAAAGGCGGGCTGGGTGGCGCAGCCGGCGCAGCCGCCACCCCGCTGATGGCGCTGGTCATGCCTGTAGAGCAGGTGTTGGGGCTGATGCTCCCCCTGCTGATGATGGCCGACGTCTTCGCCGTGGCTTCCCATTGGTGGCGCTGGGACAATCGGCTGCTGCTCCTGCTCGTCCCAGCCTCCCTCATCGGCATCACCGCGGGCACGGCTCTGCTCACAACGATTTCATCGGACGCACTGCGCAAAGGGCTGGCAGTGATCGTCATTCTGTTCGTGCTGTACCGACTTTTTGAAGCGCGCATCCAGCGCGCGATCACATACCAGCCCAGAGGCTGGCACGGTCTGTTGACTGGTGTAGCGGCGGGCTTCACCTCCACCCTGGCCCACACGGGCGGCCCACCGGTCGCCATCTATTTATTAATGCAACAGGTGACGCCCCGGGTTTTTGTCGCCACCAGTGCGGCCTTTTTCGCCATCATCAACTGGCTGAAAGTGCCCTACTACGTCTATGCCGGTGTGCTGGACCTGAACCAACTGCGCCAGGTAGTCTGGCTGCTGCCGCTGATTCCGCTCAGTGTACTGGTCGGGCGCTGGCTCTCCACCCGCATCGACAAGAAAACCTTCGAGCGGGTGATTATTGTGCTGTTGGCAGCGTCGGCGCTGCTTTTGCTGAGATAGAAGATATTGGGTATTGGGTATTGGCGTGCCTGCGCCAATACCCAATACCCTTTCAGGAGCTTTTGCATGGACCTCTCCACCTTCAAATCCACCCTCACCCAATCCACTCCACCCGCGGGTCTGGCCGCGCCGTTGCTGGCGCTCTGGCTGGATGGCAAGGAGGATTGGCACGCTTCCCACGACGCGCTGCAAGGCCAGCCCGACGGCAACGGCGCGGCCTGGGTACACGCCTATCTGCACCGCAAAGAGGGCGACCCGGCCAACGCCCGCTACTGGTATCGCCGGGCCAACCAGCCCGAATCCCAGGCCACGCTGGCCGAAGAATGGGACGCCATCGCCACCGCCCTGCTGGCAGGCGATCGTTGAGCGGCCCGTCCCTGGCTCCCAGTCTGGCCGGTGTGCAGCCTTCCCGCATCCGAGAACTGGC
The DNA here is from genome assembly GCA_016199425.1 of Chloroflexota bacterium. Lineage (GTDB taxonomy): Bacteria > Chloroflexota > Anaerolineae > Caldilineales > Caldilineaceae > JACQGT01. Next base: position 848 of record JACQGT010000029.1, on the reverse strand, counting down.
GAACGTGGCTTTTGGTATGGAGGGCGTGCTGCGTCTGCAATTTGGCGAGTCCAATTTGCCCACGCCGGCGTACATTGTGGCCGCGGTGAACCGGGCGATTGCCGACGGTTACACCTTCTACACGGAAAACGCGGGGCTGCCCAGTCTGCGCGTCGCCATCGCGGCCAAGTATGCCCAACTCCACCAGGTGGCCCTGGACCCGGCGCGGGAGATTCTCATCAGCGCGTCGGGTGTGCAGGCGCTGAATGTCTCCATCCGCTGCGTCATCGACCCCGGCGACGAGGCGCTGGTACTCAGCCCCAACTGGCCCAACGGCTCCGCCATTGTGGAGATGTTCGGGGCGCGGGCGCGGGAGATCCCCCTCATCCGCCAGGACAGCCGCTATACCGTCGATTTCGACGCGCTGGCCGCCGCGCTCACCCCCCGCACCCGGCTGCTGATCTACACGTCGCCCTCTAATCCTCTGGGCTGGGTGGCGACGGTGGCCGAGCAACAGGCCCTGCTGGATTTCTGCCGCATCCACAATCTCTGGTTGCTGGCCGATGAGGTCTACGAGCGGCTCTACTACGGCGGAGCGGTGGCTCCCTCCATTCTGCGTCTGTGTAGCCGGGACGACGCGCTGATCGTCGTGCAGTCCTTCTCCAAGAGCTACCGGATGACCGGCTGGCGGCTGGGCTGGGTGGTCAGCCGGGCCGATCTGGTGGCGAAGGCGTCCCAACTCAACGAGTTTATCATCTCCCACGCGCCGTCGATGATCCAGAAGGCGGGGGAGACGGCCCTGACCCAGGGCGACGACGAAATCAGCGGGATGGTGGAACTGTTCCACGAGCGCATGAGCTTCTGCTACG
>JACQGT010000362.1 GCA_016199425.1 Chloroflexota bacterium | reverse complement strand
GAGCGCCGGTTGAGTAGCCGAGTCTGCGAGGCGTATCGAAACCAAGCGAACGGGTCCACCCGCTCGGTTTCGATACGCCTGGAAACGGCCCCAGCCTACTCAACCAGCGCTAGTCCTGTATAGTTACGAAAGAAGTTCGACTTTTGTCAAAAGTCGAACTTCTGACCTTCTACCCCTCTTTGGAAACACCCAGGGCGATCATCTCGCCGTCCAGATCGAATTCCACCCGATCTTTTGGCAAGCGCTGCCCGCTGGCCGCCCACACCGTCTTCACCGCCAGCACTTCCTCCAGCACATAGCTACTGTGCTGATCCAGCACAGCGCGCAGCAGGGGCGTCTCGGCCAGATGCAGATGGATGCGGTCGCTGATCTCCAGCCCGGCGTCCTTGCGTAGCTGCTGCACCCGGCGCACCACCTCGCGCGCCTGGCCTTCCACCACCAGTTCCGGCGTCAGTTCGGTGGTCACAGCCACCAGATAGCCGCTGTCCTCGGCCACGCTGAAGCCGGCGCGGGGATTGCTGCGCACTTCCACATCCTCCGGCGCGACCGCGTAGCTCGTGCCGTCCACGTCCACCACAACCGTTTCTCCGGCCGCAAAACGGGCGGCCAGTTCGCTCTGATCCATCCCGGCCAACGCCTGACGGATGACGGGGAAGCCCCGGCCGTACCTCTGTCCGAGCTGTTTGGGCAGGGGGTGTACCTGCACATCCACCAGTTCCCCCACGCCATCGGCGAAGGCCAGTTCCTTCACATTCAGTTCGACGAGAAGGGTGTCGGCCATCCGTTCCAGACCAGTCTTCTCTTCGGGGGAGCGGATACGCACCACCACCTGTTCCAGCGGCTGGCGCACTTTCAGGCTGGCGGATTCCCGCGCCGCCCGTCCGAGGGTCGTCACACGTTGGGTCAGGGCCATATCCGCGCTCAGTTGCTCGTTGATGGCTGTCTCGTCTACCTCCGGCCAACGGGCCAGATGGACGGAATCGGGCGCGCCTGCATCCACACCGGCCACCAGATTCTGGTAGAGTGCGTCGGCCACGAAAGGGGTGGCCGGGGCCAGCAGTTTGCTCACCGTTACCAGCGCCTGGTGGAGGGTTGCCAGGGCCGCCGGGTCGCCGTCCCAGAAGCGGCGACGGTTGAGCCGCACATACCAGTTGCTCAGGCTATCCACGAAATCGGCTACGGGCCGGGTCGCGCCCAAAACGTCGTAGGTCTCGTAGGCTGCGGTCACGTCACGGACGAGACGGTTGAGTTCGCTGAGCACCCACTTGTCGAGGAGATTGTCAGACGACCGCCGACCGCCGACCGCCGACCGCACCTCAGCCGACCGCACCTCAGCCGTCTGCTGTCCGCCGTCTGCCGTCCACCCCTCCGCCAGATTCGCATACGTCACAAAGAAACTGTACGTATTCCACAACGTATTCAGGAAGCGACGCACCACCTCGCCCACTAAGGCCGCGCTGAAGCGGCGGCTGTTGCCGGGTGGGCTGGCCGTGTACATATACCAGCGGGTGGCGTCGGCCCCGTGCTCTGCGAAGACCTGCCAGGGGTTGACGACGTTGCCTTTGGATTTGCTCATCTTCGAGCCATCTTCGGCCAGGATGTGGCCCAGGCAGATGACATTTTTGAAGGCGGGCCGGTCAAAGAGCAGTGTACTCACCGCATGCAGGGTGTAGAACCAGCCACGGGTCTGGTCGATGGCCTCGCAGATGAAATCGGCCTGCTGATAGGTTTCATACTCTGCCTGGTTCTCGAAGGGATAGTGCCACTGGGCGATGGGCATAGAGCCGCTGTCGAACCAGACGTCGCAGACTTCCCGCACCCGGCGCATTGTGCCGCCGTCGGGCGCGGGCCAGGTCAGTTCATCCACGTGGGGGCGGTGTGGGTCCAGCGCGCTTTGATCCACGCCGGTCTTCTCCGCAAGCTCGGCCAGGCTGCCGATGCATTCCGCGAAGGCGCTGCCGGGCGCGTCGCTTTTCCAGATGGGCAGGGGGGTGGCCCAGTAGCGGTCGCGGCCCATGGCCCAGTCCACATTGTTTTCCAGCCAGCGGCCAAAGCGGCCATCTTTGATGTGGTCAGGAACCCAATTGATCTGCTGGTTGGTGGCAACGAGACGGTCCCGATAGTCGCTGGTGCGCACGTACCAGGTCTCTTTGGCCCAGTAGATGAGGGGCGTGTCGCAGCGCCAGCAGAAGGGATAGCTGTGTTCGTAGGTTCCGGCTTTGTAGAGCAGCCCACGCCCCTTCAGGTCCGCGGTGATGGCCGGGTCAGCCTCTTTCACAAAGACGCCAGCCCAGGGCGTCACTTCCGGTTTGAACTGGCCGGCTGCGTTCACTGTGTGCAGGATGGGCAGGTCGTGCTCCCGGCCCACGTTCATATCGTCCGTACCAAAGGCCGGGGCGATGTGGACGATGCCTGTGCCGTCTTCGGTGCTGACAAAATCGGCGGCGACGACGTAGGCGTATTCTTTGTCCACGGGCAGGAAGCGGAAGAGGGGTTCGTAGCGCTTGCCCAGCAGTTCGCTGCCCTTCATTTCGGCCACGATTTCGTAGCCGGGGTGCAACACCCGCGCGGCCAGCTCCTTCGCCAGGTAGAGGCGAGCGCCCGATTCGTCCTGCACCTGCACATAGTCCAGCTTTGCGCCCACGGCCAGGGCTACATTGCCGGGCAGGGTCCAGGGGGTGGTGGTCCAGGCGAGCAGGAAGCTGTTTTCCTCACCCTGCACAGCGAACTTGACGTAGACGCTGGGATCGACGGTGCCCTCTTTGTAGCCCAGAGAGAGTTCGTGGCTGCTCAGGGGTGTGCCGCAGCGGGGGCAGTAGGGCACGACTTTGTAGCCCTGATAGAGCAGCCCCTTCTCCCAGAACTGTTTGAGGATCCACCAGAGCGACTCCACGTACTCAGTTTTCATCGTCACGTAGGCGTCGTCCAGGGTTACCCAGAAGGCCATGCGCTCGGTCAATGCCTCCCAGTCGCTCAGGTATTCCCAGACCGACTCCTTGCACATTTCGTTGAAAGCAGCCACGCCGTATTTTTCGATCTGCTCCTTGCCGGTCAGCCCCAGACGTTTCTCCACCTCAATTTCCACGGGCAGGCCGTGGGTGTCCCAGCCGCCTTTGCGCAGGACGTGATAGCCCTGCATTGTCTTGTAGCGGGGAAACATATCTTTGAAGGCCCGCGCCAACACGTGGTGGATGCCCGGGCGGCCGTTGGCGGTGGGCGGCCCTTCGTAGAAGACGTATTCCGGTCCGCCTTGCCGCTCAGTCATAGAGCGCTGGAAGATATTCTTTTCTCGCCAGAGCTTCTGGACACGCTCTTCCATCTCCGGGAAGGAGACCGCTGGTTTAGCCTCTTGGAATTGCTGTTTGTTTGCCATCTCTTGTCTTCTCCTGTCGATTGAAGGATCAATCGCTCTGGGATATAATGGGGTCCAATGGTGGACGGTTGTTACGAGTATCTGATATTGGGAGGGACGATGAATACACTGGTCATTACAGTAGCCGATAATACGTTACACAATTTGGAACAACAGGCTCACTCTGCGGGCAAGTCATCCGCACAAATCGCAGCAGAGTTGATAGAAGATGTGTTCGGATCGACGGTCAACGGCAAAGAAGCGGAAAACACAAAGACGATTCGTGACAGGCTGTACGAGACTGGGCTGTTCGAACCCCTGGGCGACGAGTTGCGCAGCCTAATCATCCCAGGCGTAACACTAGCGGAAGTCCGGGAAATCCTGTCTTCAGTTGAGGGTCCATCTCTATCGGAAATTCTCGATGAACATCGAGGTCCCCGAGGATGAGTTTCTTCTATTTAGATAGCAGCGCTCTTGTCAAACGCTATTTGCCGGAAGCAGGCACAAATTGGCTCGACCAGATTTTCGATCCTGTGTCGGGTCACATTCTGATCACTTCGCAGCTAACATTGGCAGAGACGGCTGCGGTTCTTGGCGCCAGAGGTCGCGCTCCGGGTGGTCTCTCCACAAGACGACGAGAGCGATTACTCAGTCAACTATTGGAGGATACGAATCGTCTTTTCATGCTCATTCCTGTCCAGCGGCAAATTATTATGCAAGCCGTGCAGTTGAGTCAGAAGTACCGATTACGTGGCTACGACTCGGTGCAACTGGCAAGTGCGTTGGCGGCACGTCGAGTACTTATCGAGCAATTCAGTGAACCTGAACTGATTTTGCTTGCCAGCGATCAGGACCTGCTAGACGCTGGGCAGAGAGAGGGCATTCAGTCCATCGATCCGGCAAAACAAACTTTTCAGAAGGATACGTGATGGATATCGTCCTCAAAATCGGTTCAAATGAGTTGCAACACGCCCGGGTCTGCAAGGATCATTTTGACGAATTGTGCCGCGCCTTTGAAAGCGAGCATACCCTATCCTCCGACGAGTTTTTGCGTAAATTCGACGACGGAGAACTGGGCGACGACGCCTACCTGTTTGATTGGTTTGCGGCGAAACGCGGACTGAACCTCTGGCAGCAGCGTTTTCTGATCTTAAGTGGCTTTTCTCTATGACAGCCTGTGAATACTCCGTTTTCCTGCCCTGAACGAGTGGTGAATCTGCGGAGTAATACTTTTACAGGTCCCTAAATGCTGAAGTCGTTTCGCTTGCGAGCCAATCGGCTTATCCTCGTTGATTTCCTTGTAACCGTTCCGGCTCACTCCACCCCCAGCCCAATTTGTACAACCCCCGCTCCACCCAGGCTCCATAGCTGCTTTGAACCCATTCTTCGGGCCGTTTGACCAGTCCGTGACGCACCGGGGCGTAGTGGACCGTATCCATTCGCAGGGCGAACGTCTCCACCTCTGGCACACTTTCCAGCGCGAACCGCTGCTCCCACACGACCATCTCCACTGGGCTGCCCATCAACTGGGCGTAGTCTCTAGCGTAGCGATGGCGCACCCGTCGCACAATTTCGTCTGCCCCCTGTGCCGCGTTGGGGTGGAGCAGCAGACTGCTCTGGTTGGGGAGAATCACCCACGCCTGCATCGTAAACGGCACATCCTGCCGAACCTCCCGCAGCACCGAACGCAACAGATTGGCCGTCTCGGCCCGGCCAAAGACCCGCTCGCCCTGCACACCCGTCAGGATGACGAAGACACTGCCCTTGTGAAAATGTGGCGTATAGGCCGTAAGGGAGGGATCCGGAATGATAGGCACTGAGAGCTCCGTGTTGCGTATTGCATAAGGTGGCATAGCCACAAAAAGTCTCCCGCAGAGGCGCAGAGGCGCAGAGGAAAAGCGCAACTAACGCATGTG
>JACQGT010000361.1 GCA_016199425.1 Chloroflexota bacterium | reverse complement strand
GCTCCACCACCTGTCCCTCGTCCAGCACCAGAATTTTGTCTGCGGCCAGAATCGTCGAGAGGCGGTGGGCGATCACAAAACTGGTGCGCCCGGCAAAGAGGGGTTGCAGCGCGGCCTGGATCAGCGCCTCGCTCTGGGAATCCAGATGCGCGGTGGCCTCGTCCAGAATGAGGATGCGCGGGTCTTTGAGGATGACCCGGGCAATGGCCAGCCGCTGCTTCTCCCCGCCGCTGAGACGATAACCCCGCTCGCCCACCAGCGTCTGGTAGCCGTCGGCCAGCCCGGCGATAAAGTCGTGGATGTTGGCCGCCCGGCAGGCCGCCTCCATCTCCGCCTGACTCGCCTCCGGCTTGGCGTAGCGCAGATTGGCGGCCACAGTGTCGTGGAGCAGATAGGTCTCCTGGGTCACCATCCCGATCTGGCGGGCCAGCGATTCCAGCGTTACGTCCCGCAGGTCGTGGCCGTCCAGCAGAATACGGCCTTCTGTGGGGTCGTAGAGCCGGGGCAGCAGATAAGTAATCGTCGTCTTGCCCGCGCCGCTGGGACCGACCAGAGCCACCAGTTCGCCGGGCGCGACGTGAAAGGTGAGAGATTCGAGGGCCTGGGTGCGGGAGGAGGGTGGCGACTGGGGATCGGGGATTGGGGACTGGGGGGATGCACCGTTGGGGGAGGGGTGAGACGCTACGTCCGGCGCAGCGTAGCGGAAGGAGACGTTCTCGAAGCAGATGTCGCCCTGGACCGCCCCCAGTTCCACAGCGTCGGCTTTGTCCGCAATCTCCACCGGCATGTCCAGATAGTCAAAGACCCGCTCAAAGCTGACCAACGCCTGGGCGAACTCCACCGGAATGTTGGAAAGGGAGGAAATCGGCCCGTAGAGCCGGCCCAGATAGGCGGCAAAGGCGACGATTGTGCCGACGGTAATCACATCCTCCAGCACAAAGCGGCCACCCACCCAGTAGATCAGCGCTGTGCCCAGCGCGCCGGAGATGCTCAGCCCCAGAAAGAACCATCGCCCGACCATCGCCTGGCGGATACCAATCTCCCGCACCTCCCGGTTGGTCTTGCCAAAGCGCTCCACCTCGTGACGACCGCGGCCAAAGGTCTTGACCAGCAGCGCGCCGTTGACGCTCAACGTCTCGCTGATGGCGCTGCTCATCTCGGCGTTGAGTTCCATAGACCTGCGCCGGATTTTGCGCAGGATCAGCCCCACCCGCCGCGCAGGCAGAGCGAAGAGTGGCAGCACGGCAATCGCCAGCAGCGTCAGCCGCCACTCAATCGTCAGCATCACCGCCAGGGTGGAGGCGAGGGTAAAAATGTTGGTGAGCAGGTTGGGGATGGTGTTGGCGATGGCCCCCTGCGCGCCCACCACATCGTTGTTCAGGCGGGAGATAATATCGCCGGATTTGGTGTGGGTAAAGAAGCGCAGGGACATGCGCTGCAAGTGGCTGTACAACTCCTGGCGCAGGTCGTGGATAATCCCCTCCCCCACCCGCGAGTTGAAGTAGCGCTGGGCCACCCCCAGCAGACCGCTGCTGATGGGAATGGCAATCATCGCCAGAGCCAGCAGATTCAGCCGCTCCCACTGCTGATTGGGCAGCACGTGATCGATCAACTCCCGGTAGAGCAGGGGCGGGATGAGTTCGATGAGAGAGATGAGGGTGATGATGAGCAAGCTGACCGCAACAGCCCGCCAATAGCCACGGGCATAGCGCAAGACCCGGCCTACCAGTTGCCGGGTGATGCGGGGGCGATCTTTTTCCGGGTCGTGGGCGATATAGCGCCACCAGTTGCCGTGAGGGGCCATGCGAGATCCTGTGAGAGACTAGAGATTGGAGACTGGCGAGCAGCGACTGGCGAGTAGACCGTCATTTGGAATTCCCCCACGATAATTTGCCATCGCTCACCACTCACCGTACAATGGGATACTTACTTTGTGTGCAAAAGCGCTCTACAGAGTACGAAAGTCAAAAATCCGTAAATTCTGAAATCCGTGTTCTCCTTTCATCATAACGGAATCGAGTCAAAATGGGGAATCAGAGAGGCCCAGCCACATTCCTGCAACGCCTGCAAAATCGTTTCTACGCCATCCCCGCGGTGGTCCAGTGGTGGGCGGGCCACTTTGTCCGCCGCGCCCGCAGCAGCCCGGATGGGCCGATCTCCTTCACCCGGCTGACGAAACCCCTGGCAGCGTGCAGCGTTGCGCTCATCACCACCGGCGGCGTACACTTGACCAGCCAGCCGCCCTTCGATATGCACGACCCGGACGGCGACGCGTCAGCACGCGAGATTCCCGGTGATGTGGCGTTGAGCGAACTGACCATCACCCACGACTATTACAATCATAGCAGCGCTGACCGGGACCTGAATGTGATCTTCCCTCTGGATCACTTCCGGGAACTGGCCCAACGGGGCGTGCTTGGCCGGGTGGCGCGCCGCCATTTCGGGTTGATGGGCCATATCGAAGGCGTGCATCTGCGCCGTTTGCAAGAGCAGACCGCGCCAGACATCGCGGCCAAACTGCGCGCCGACGGGGTGGACTTCGCCTTTCTCACCCCGGCCTGAGGACTCTGCAATCGGTCCGTGGGACTGATCGCACGCGAAATCGAGGCCGCCGGCATCCCAACAGTTGCCATCTCCCTGGCCCAGGAACTGACGGCGAGTGTGGGTGTGCCGCGTGCCGTCTTCGTCAAATGGCCGCTGGGCCACCCTCTGGGCGAGGCCAACGCATCTGCCCAGCAGTACACGCTCATCTACGACGCGCTGCACCTGCTCCTCACCGCGACCGAGCCAGGCGTCATCGCCGAGCCGGGCTACCGCTGGCGACGGCAGGAGTACACAGAGCCAGAATGGAGCAAACTGCGCTGAGGAAATTGAGGAAACGGGAAATAGTGAATGGTGAATAGCGAATTGTGAATGAGAAGAGCGTCATGCCACCTGCCACTTCCCACCGCTGGAGGTTTTCATGCCTGATCGACCGCCCCTCCGTCCCACTGGAATCGTCTTTGCTTTCGCCCTTAATCTGCTGCTGGTGACACTGGCCATCTTCGTGGGCAGCGGCCTGTCCGCAGACAGCGGGGTGCTGGCCGGGTTGCCTCTGGCCGGGAGCGTCGTGGCTGGGCTGGCGACGGGCTTCTACATCCGCCGGCGCGCGGCCATCCACGCCGCCCTGGGCGGACTGCTCAGCGTACCGGTGCTGGCCTTCCTCATCCTGCCCGGCGCCAACTGGAGCTACGCCTTCCTGGCCGGGGCCTTCTGTGCCGTGGGTGGCATCCTGGCTGAATTTCGACAAAGGCGATAGAGGCCAGACCCAAATAGAAACTTCGCCGCTGGTTGTGGTACAATCTCTATTTGTGACAATTTTCAACGCTCTCTTCGACCTTCTCCTATCCCCCCTTGGCCCACCGCTGCTGCTTGCGCTTGGCGCGTTCGTTGTCTGGCTGCTGGGCAAGTACATCGGCAACGTGGAACTGACCGGAAGCGCGGCTTTCATCTTCTGGCTGGCCGCGGTTGGGCAACTGATCGGCCTGCGCATCCAGCCAGTTGTGCCCATCTATAGCCGCCCGTGGCAGCCCTTCATTCTGCCTGGCTCCAATCTTCTCTGGATCGGCGACGGCTGGAATTGGTACGTCTCGGTGCTGATTCTGCTGCTGGGCGGCGTTGCCATCCTGCTCAGCAGCCTTGCGACCGGGGATGAAGGGAGCGAACCCCCCGCGCAAACCAATCATCAGGTCACAGCCCTCCTCACCTCCAATTTGGGCGTGCTGGCAACCGCCCTGCTTTTCGTAGGCAGCGGCAACCTGCTCACAGTCACGCTGACGTGGGTGGTGATGGACCTGCTGATTCTCGCCCGTAACGCCCTCGCCCCCCCTTTCCTGGAACTGAGCGACAGCGACGACGGGGTTGGCCGCCCTATCTTTGCCAATCAGGCCCAGGGCTTCAGCCTCTTTGGCGCATTGCTCCTGCTCATCGGCTTGCTTCCGGCCGGGGCCGGGGGGCCGGATCAACCTCTGCTCGGCGGCATTTTGCCCCCCGAGACAGTCTATCTCCTGCTCGTCGCCGCGTCCATCCGCGCCGGCTCCTATCCTTTCCATCTCTGGCTGCTGCCCGCCAACAGTCTACGCCTGCGTCTGCCCAACCGCTTTCTGGACCATCTGGTGCCCGGTCTGTGCGGACTCTGGCTGCTGGGATGGGCCAGCGGATTGGGCGACAAAGAGTTGCTCTTGCAGCCAGAATTTGTGGGCTTTGTCCTGCTGGCCCTGCTGGGCGGCGCGCTGGCAGCCTATACCGCCACCGAAAAACCGGGACACACCACATTTGTGCTGATCACATCCGTTGGTATCGCCGGGCTGACCAGCATCCTTTCCGGCGCACGCGGGCCCGCCGCGCTGATCTGGCCCACCACCACCTTTGCGTTGGGCGGCGGGCTTTGGCTGGTGGGCGAGCGGGTGTGGCGGGAATGGGGCTGGCAGATACCGGTCAGTGTGGGCGCGTTGGCCTTGGTGGGCGTGCCCTTCACACCGGGCTTTCTCACCCAATCCGCCATTGCCCGGCTGCTGACAGGTGAATTTTCCGGCGATCTGGTCATGCCCTTCTTTGCCGTCTATATCCTGGCCCAAACCATTTACGTCTCGGCGATGCTGCGCAGTTGGGGTGCGCAAAATCGGGACGCCTTCGCTTTTTCGCCCTCCCTGGCCTGGCGGCTTCTCATCTCAAGCGTCATTCTGGCTCTGCCCCTGGTGGTAGCGGGCATCTTTCCCCAGTTCATCGCGGCTGTGGCGGGCATTGCCGACACCATTCCCCCCAATGTGGGCGATCCGCCCAGCGCGGTGGCCGGCGTCTCTGTCTGGCTGACACTGGGGCTTCCCCTCGTCCTGGGCATGGCCCTGGCGGTCATCCGTCCCTATTTCTGGCCCTATCTGGGCCTGTGGCCGGATCGCATCACCCGCCTGGCCGGGCTGGAATGGCTGGCCCAATTCACCGGATGGGTGGGAACACACAGCGCGTCGGCCTGGGAGATTGCCATCGGTGTGCTGGAGGGGCGGGGCGCGGTGGGCTGGCTGATCACCTTTATTCTGGTTGGCTTCTTTCTTTTGAGTTGATCGTATGTTTGAACTGCTTTTCGGAAACGCCTTCTGGTTCTCTTCCACACCCCTGCTACTCGTCGGTCTATTGGCCGCCGTCGTTGTGCTGGCCTGGGACTGGCGCATCAGCCTGCCAGCGCTCTTTTTGGTCCAACTGGGCGTGGGTCAACTCGCGGTCCAACGCTCTCTGATGCCTGAGGAGTGGAGCAGAGTATTGGCGTGGGTGGTGGTTGCTTGTCTGCTCATCCTCGTCCTGTCGCTTCTGCAATCCAACAGACCTGCTCCGGTGGGACAGTTGGGCACGATCTTCTTCCGTCTGCTGCTGCTTGGCCTGGCCGCCTTTCTGCTTGGCTCGGCGGAAGTGGGCGAGCTTTTGCCGCTTGTCGATGGCGCAATGGCCCGCCTGCTGCTGTGGGCGGCCTTCTGTGCGATCTTCGCCATCGCCAATGCCGATGGCGCGCTGGAGAGCGGGCTGGCCCTGCTGCTTTGGCTGATCGGAACAGAGGCAGCGCTGATTGCAGTCGCGCCGGCTGCTCTGGTCGTCGTTCTTCTGGGCGCGCTCTTTCTGCTGGTGACATTGGCCTGCAGCTATCTGCTGGTAGCGGAAAATGTGGCCCTGGCCGAGGAGAACTACCCCGTCACCGATATCAGCTTTCCGGTGGATACGTTCGACAATCTCAGTATAAGGCAGCCTGCCGAGACAACGCCGCTGGGCCAACGGTTCGCAACGCTTCGCCAGCGCATAGCCAGCCTGAAGATTCTCACACAACGGATTCTTGCGCAGCGGGGCAACCAGCCGTGATCTCACTCCCATTCCCCCTTTTTCTGCCCACCATCTTGCTGCTGCTGGCGTTGCTCGTCTATCTCTTCCGGCGTATGGAGCAGGTGACGTCGGCGACCGCGGGCCTCGTCGTGGGCGGCCTGGCCCTCTGGCTGCTGGGTGACTCACCGGCGAATGGTCTGGTCCGCCTGCTGGGGACACTTGTACAGGTGGATATGCGGGCCGAGGTGATGAGCTACGATCTCCTTTTTCATCTCACGCCAAACGTTGCCCCCATCCTGGCGCTCACCCTACTCCTGACCGCGATGGCACTGCTCTTGAGCGCCTCGGTAGGCCAGGGCCGCAGCTTTGCGCCCTTTGCGCTGGTATTGGCCAGCGGCTATGCGCTCCTTCTGCTCCTGGCAGATGCGCCGATCAGCCCCGAACTTCTGCTGCCTGGCTTCCTGGCGCTGCTGGCTGCGCTGGGTGTTTACATACTCCAGGCCGGTCAGTTGGGCCAGATCCTCGGCCCCTTGCGCTCTCTGTTGCCGCCCCTGCTGGCCTTTCCCCTCTTCATTCTGGCCTCCTGGCATATCGATTCCCTTGCCATCAATCCCCAGGATAGCGTGGCAGGGGCGGCCGCGGCTCGCTTTTTGGCGCTGGGATTGCTGCTACTCTTGGCACCCGTCCCCTTTCACAGCGCGGGGCCAGCCACAGCCGAAAACGCACCGCCCATCGCGGTCGCCCTGCTCACTCTCCTCTACCAGTTGGCCACGCTGACTCTTCTCTTCCGCATCACCACCCTTTATCCATTTGTGGCGGAATTGTCCGGGCAGAATCTCTGGTTGACTGCGGCTGGTCTGGTCACCGCGGTCTGGGGCGGGTTTGCCGCGGTCGGTTCCAGCCATCCCGGACGGCTCTGGAGCTATGCGATGCTTCACGACTGGGGGCTGATTCTGCTGATGTTGGCTGCGCCGGGAGACACCAGTTGGTCGCTAGTTCTTTTTCTCTTCAGCCTGCGGGTGATCAGTGTGTTGGCCGCGGCGGCTGGGCTTGCCTATCTGCGCGACGCTGCCGGCTCCCTCAACCCTGCCCGTCTGCGCGGAGCAGGCCGTTCTGCGCCGTGGAGTACCTCGGCCTATGTGCTGGGCGGGCTGGGGTTGGCGGGTTTCCCCCTCAGCGCAGGTTTCACCGGTCACTGGGCGGCCCTGCAAACGGTAGCGGAAAACGATTGGCGGGTGGCCGCCGCCGTTCTGTTGGCCTCGGGTGGGGTCGTTGTGGGCTTTGTGCGCATGATTCGTATTCTCTACGATCCCCAGACCCCGCCGAGCATCTCCAGCGAGCGGCTGATGCGGGGGCTGATCGCCATCACCGCCATTCTGATTGCCAGCGGTGTAGCGATTGCCCCGCAACTCCTGAACGGCCCCATCGCCTGGGCGCTGATGGCCTTCCGGGGGTAAGCGAAGTCCAAGAAAACCACAAAGGCACAAAGGCACAAAGAAAATGCGCCTGTCAAAATCTGCCAGTTTTTGCTGTAGCTCGGTGCGATAGTTCCTGGCAGCAGGGATGTGGTATAGATAGATTCCGATTTCGTATTCGAGTGGATCAGTGAGCGCTGATTGAGTAGCCGAGTCTGCGAGGCGTATCGAAATCAAGCGAACGGGTCTACCCGAATTGATCCATAGGGGCGCTGCTTGCTGCGCCCCTACGGTATTTCCATCGATTGGACTTTGCCCGATGACCACTGCCCGCCCTTCATCCCATCTGAGCGGCTTCTACCAGAAGAGCGTTTCCGAACGTGTGACACTGCTCTCCGACTGGGCCGGTCTGAATGGGGAGGAGACCGCCGCGCTCGATCAGGCGCTTTCCCTGGCCCAAGCCGACAAACTCATCGAAAATGTGGTGGGGCGCTATTCTCTGCCTCTGGGCATCGGCACAAACTTTCTCATTAACGGCAAAGAGTATCTGATCCCGATGGTGGTGGAAGAGCCGTCGATTGTGGCCGCTGTGAGCTACGCCGCTCGTCTGGCCCGCAGCAGCGGCGGCTTTGTCACGGGCAGTACAGAGCCGGTGATGATCGGACAGGTGCAATTGCTGGATGTGGCCGATCCCCAGCGGGCTGAAAGCGCAATTCTGGCCGCCCAGGACGAATTGTTGGTCCAGGCCAACACCAGCCCGACGATTGCCCGCTTGGGCGGCGGACCCCGGGAAATCCGAGTGCGCCATCTGCCGGAGACACCTGCCGGGCCGATGCTTATTGTCCATCTGCTCTTCGACTGCCGGGACGCGATGGGGGCCAACGCGGTCAACACCGCAGTGGAGATACTCGCGCCCCGGCTAGAAGCGTTGAGCGGCGGGCGTGCGCTCCTGCGCATTCTGAGCAATCTGAGCGACGAGCGCCGGGCCTGGGCCGAAGTTTCCATCCCCGCCGTCGCCTTCAGCACGCCGGACTACAGCGGCGCAGAGGTGATTCAGGCCATCGCCGAAGCAAACGCCTTTGCTCTGGCCGATCCCTACCGGGCCGCCACCCACAACAAGGGGATCATGAACGGCATCGACGC
>JACQGT010000333.1 GCA_016199425.1 Chloroflexota bacterium | reverse complement strand
TGGCCTCGCGCACGTCGGGGTTGTTCAGGGGCGGCTTGGTGGCGTTCATGCCCACATAGACCAGCAGTGTGGAGGCGGCCTTCACCAGTTGTACATCCGGGTTACCTTCCAGGGCCGTGGCCTGCTCCGGTCCCAGGTCCTGCACAATGTCGGCATCGCCGGTCTCAATGGCGGCTTGCCGATTCGCCGTTTCCTGCATGTTCTGCATAATCACGCGCTGCATGGCCGGCGCCGCTCCCCAGTAATTGGGGTTGGCGTTGAGGGTGACCTGCACGCTGCGCTCCCAGGCGTCCAGCACGTACGGGCCGCTGCCCACAGAGTGATCGTTCAGCCAGGCCGACCCCATATCGTCGCCCATATTGGCTTCCACCACAGCCTGCTCCACTACAGCCGCCAGGCTGAAGGAGATGACCGACAGGAAGACCGGCGGGCTGACCGTCGCCGATAGGTTGACCTGGAAGGTGCTGGCGTCCACCGCGCTGAAGCTCTCTTTGGTCAGACCGGAGATGTCGGTGAAGAGGAAAGCGGGAGATTTGTTGATGTCGATGGCCCGCGCCCAGGAGAAGACCACATCTTGCGCTGTGACCGGGTTGCCGCTGGCAAAGACCGCCTGCGGGTTCAGGTGGAAAGTAATGGTCGAGCCATCGCCATTGTCTGCGATATCCCAAGACTCGGCCAGCAGGGGTTTGATACCCGGTTGACCCGGCTCAACGCTCACAAGCGTCTCGTAGACGCTGCCAACCACCTGAATACCGCCAAACTCATAGGCCACCGCCGGGTCCAGGGAGATCAGGTCCGTGGCGTCGGCGGCGAAGATGAGGGTGTTGGCCCGGGTCAGTTCTTCGGCCGCGGGGGCTGCGGTAGCCTCGGCTGCTGCAGCGGCGGGCGCTTCGGCAGCCGGCGCAGGCGCGGCCGCCGGCGCGGCGCACGCGCCCAGCAACAGGCCGAATACGAGAATCAATGCGCTCCAGACGAATCCCGGCTTGGCGCGCCGGACGGTGCTGCGTCTTTCGGTGTACATACCGACTTCTCCTTTTTTGTGCAAGACAGTCAAAACGAACAGAGTATAGAGCAACAGTCAGGGATTTCCTGGCTGGAACAACCGATACTTGAAGGACTCGTCGAAGAACAACTTAGCGCAGTAGGTAGTTATCAGTGAGCAGTGAAAACCAATCGCTCACTGATGACTAAAATGGGGGGGACAGCGTCTTCCATTATACATCACGCGTGCCTGGAGAGAAATTGGAATCGCCCCACCAAATTTCACCGCCCAGCGTCAGCGCGCACAGCCCGTCGGCGGCGGGGAAGATCGTCACAACCGTTTTTTCGGCAAGACCGATACATTCTGCCTCATGCAACCCCGACCTCACCTGCCATATGCCCCGATTTGTTGCCGCAAGGAGCATATCGCTATTTGTATAGCCATTCGGTATCATCAGCGCGACGATCCGCACATCCGCTTCCAAAAAGCGCTGATCCACGGCCAGATCGCCCGTCTCCGGGTCGGTGTAGAGGCTGATCAACCGGTTCTGCCCGGCCAGCAGCAAAGGACGGCGCAGTTCGTCGGCCAGGGGCAACAGGCATAGGGCAGGGGAGTCGAGGGTCAACCCGGCCAGGTCGGTCCAACTGCGGCCCGCATCGTCGGACTGCCAGACTTCGGAGTGAACGGCCTGCCCTTCAAAGCCAGCCGTGACCAGATAGAGCCGCCGATCTTCGGCAAAATAGGGGGAGAGGGCCACGGCCAGCAGCTCGCCTTCGGTATCCGGTGGGCTGAGTTCCTGCCAGCTTGCGCCCCGATCTTCCGACAGATAGAGATAACCGTCCTTGTCGGCCAGGAGAAGGCAGCCGTCCGTGCCAAACGCCGCCGAAGCCACTAGTTGGGTTACGCCGTTGCCGGGCGTCTCCATCTGCTGCCAGGCGTCCTGGCCTATGCGCCGGTAGATGGCATCGTCCGCACAAACAAAAAGGGTAAAGGTGTCTCCGCTGCCCGCGCCGGTGATCAGCGCGCAGAAACTATCCGCTGGCAGAAAATCCAGGGGTTGCCACCTCGCGCCCCGGTCGGTGGAGAGAGCCGCCGCGCCGTCGCCATCGACGACAAAGAGTTCGTTCCAGGGCGTCAACACAGCCAGCGGCGGCGCGTGCCCCGTCAACAGATCAGCGCCGCTGCCGACGGCTGTTTGCCAGCAACGCCCGCCATCTGTGGATGTATGCACGCCGCTCTGCCACGCGCCGGCCACGGCCAGACCGTCCCCACCGGCCAGGACGAAGGCCACGAAATCACCCCCGGCGCAGGGCTGCCACACTTCGCCGCCATCTTCCGAGCGGAAGAGACCCAATCCGCTCCCTGCCAGCAGACAGCCGGGCAGCGCAGCCAGGCTGTTGACGCTATGACGGGCCAGTGTCTGCCCTGCCCGTTGCCAACTGCTGCCGCCGTCGGTCGAACGATAGACCCCGTCGGATTCGGTCCCCGCGTAGAGTGTGCCATCGGCAGCTTGGGCCAGACATTGCACCGCGGCATCGGGCAGCCCCGCGCCCGCTTCCCGCCAGGAGCGCCCGCTGTTACGCGAGCGGAAGAAGCCGCCAAAGGCTGTCCCCGCCCACAGGGTTTCGCTGCTTGCATAGTCCGGCGAGCAAGCGATGCAGAGGGTGTCCACATCCAGCAGGCCAAAGGTGGAGCTTTCCCAGCTTTCGCCCCGGTCCTGGGAGCGCAGGGGGCCGTCGGCGGTGGCAACGAAAAGGGTGGCGTCGGCGGCATAGGCTGGTGAAATCGCCACATCCACACCCACGCCCAGCCCCGCCCAACTGGCAATTTCCGGCCACGTCGCGCCCCCGTCGCTGGAACGGTAGAGCCGCCCGCCTTCGGTCGTAACGAAGATATCCCGCCCGCCCTGGGCATCCGGCGACAACGCCAGGGCCACAATCGCCGGGTCTGCAGGGCCGTGTGCCAGCGTTTGCCAACTGCGCCCGCCATCCTCCGAGTGGAAGATTCCTGCTTTCGTTCCGGCCAAAATCGTCGGTAATTCATCGCTGCCGGGCAGCAGCGCCAGCGCGGTGACAGTTCCCCCCGGCCAACCGCCGGTCTCGGTCCAGGAGAGGTGAGCGGGTGATGGCGAAATCTGATTTTGCATGGGTATTCCCGAAAATGTGTATTGTGTAGGTGCGATTTGTAATCGCACGTCTGAGTGGACGCGATTCCGGGAATCGGCCACGGCTTCTCTCGAATGTCCGTAATCATCTGGCCGATTCCCGGAATCAAAAGTCTGTAGACTAACGGCAGACTACCGACCACGTCACCGGCGCTCCCGTTCGTCCGCCGTCTGCCGTCGGTCGTCTACTCAAGCCCAATCGAACGCAGGTAGGCCCGGTTGCGCGCCGCGCTCTCTTTGGGCGCGCCCATCCCGGGCAGAACGTCCTGTTCGACGGTGATGAACCCATTGTAGCCGCGTTCCCGCAGCCAGGCCAATACAGCGGGGAAGTCTACACAGCCCTGGCCCAGTTCACAGAAGACGCCCGCGCCCACAGCCTGGAAATAGTCCATCTCCTCCGTCCGCACCCGTTCCCCCACTGCCGGGTCGAAATCTTTGAAGTGGATGTATTCGATGCGCTCCGCCAGCCGTTTCAGCGCGCCGACAATCCCGTCGCAGCCGACCGCGCCAAAGGCGTAGTGGCCTGTGTCGAAGACCAGCCCCAGCAGCGCCGGGTCGGTCAATGCCATCAGCCGGTCGATTTCCTCCGGCGTCTCGATATAGCCCGCACAGTGAAAGTGAAAGACCGTGCGCAAACCGGTTTCGTCGCGCACAGAACGGGCGATCTGTTCAGCTCCCCTGGCAAAGACGGCCCATTCGTCGTCGGTCAGTCCCATTCCCGCGCTGATGCGGCCCGCGTTGTGGGTGCGCACGGGGTCGGTCCCGTTGTCGTCGGCCAGGACGAGAAAGGGACGCACGGAGCCGCCGAGCAGGTCCGCTGTCCCAGCGAGCAGGCAGGCCGTGCGCACGGCTGTCTCTGCGCCGTGTGCGTGGGCGCTCGCATCGCGCAGCTTCACGCCCACAAAGGCACCGGTGAGGCTCAACCCCCGGCTACGAAAAGCTGCTGCCAATGCATTGGCTCTGGTGGGCATAAAGCCCCAATCCCCCAACTCGCTGCCGGTGTAGCCGCTCTCTGCCAATTCGGAGAGCATCGACGTATACCCCGTACGATCTTCCTGGGTACTACCAAATTCGAGAGTCCCCCACGAGCAGGGGGCGTTGCCCACGTGAATGGTCATTGGTGAATGTCTCCGGTAGTGGGTGGTGTGATGACGGGATTAGACTTGACGCGACGGCCAATATCATCTATTGTAATCCCGCTTCAACAAATATCAAACAGCAGGATAACACCCTATGACAGAGCGCACCACACGGCTGGAAGAACGGCGACAGCAGCGGCGGGGGCGGGCCAGCCGGGCGGGGCAGATTCGCCCGATTGAGAACCGGCTGCCTCCTCTCCACTTATTGGACCCGGCGGGTGAGCAGAAGATCCACGACGCGTCCATGCGCCTGCTGCGCGAACGGGGGGTACTGATCGTGGACTATCCGCCCGCGCTGGAAACATTCCGGGCCAACGGGGCGCGGGTGGATGGGATTACCGTCTACATCGACGAAGACACCCTGCTCCACTTTATCGGGTTGGCCCCCTCCACCTTTACGCTGCTGGCGCGCAACCCGGCCAACAATCTGCCCATCGGCGGCAACAGCAGCGTCTTTGCCCCGGTCTACGGCCCGCCCTTTGCCAGCGATCTGGAGCGGGGCCGCCGCCAGGCCACTCTGGACGACTTCCAGAACTTCGTGCGCCTGGCCTATATGGCCGAGGAGATGCACTGCTCCGGCGGCACAGTCGTGGAACCCAACGACATCCCCCTGGCCCAGCGCCATTTGGATATGCTGATGGCCCACATCACCCTCAGCGACAAAGCCTTTATGGGCAGCGTGACCCACAAGAACAACGCCGCGGATACCGTCGCCATCAGCGAAATCCTCTTTGGGGCCGAGGCCATCCGGCAGAACCCGGCCACAATTTCCCTGATCAATGCGTCCAGCCCCATGCGTTTCGATGACCGCATGTTCGGCGCGCTGGAGGTCTACGCCAGGGCGAATCAGGCGCTGATTGTCACGCCATTTATCATCGCCGGCGCGATGTCGCCCAGCACTCTGGCCGCTACTTTGGCCCAACAGAACGCCGAGGCGCTTTTCGGCATCTGCTACGCCCAGATGCTCAACCCCGGCACGCCCTGCGTCTACGGCTCCTTTCTGGCCAATATCGATATGAAGAGCGGCGCGCCCTGCTTTGGCACGCCGGAGGATGCCCTGGCCCTCTACGGCGGGGCGCAGATGGCCCGGCGCTATGGGCTACCCTATCGCTCTGGGGGCAACTTCACTGCCTCCACTGTGGCCGACGCCCAGGCCGGTTACGAGTCCGCAGGGACGATGTGGCCGACGCTGCACGCCGGCACGAATTTTGTGCTCCACGCCGCGGGCTGGCTGGAAGGCGGGCTGATCGCCGGTTACGAAAAGTTCATTCTGGACCTGGAAATCTGCGGGATACTACAGCGCATGGCCGGGGGCATCGACCTGGACGAGGAGCAGTTCGCCTGGGACGCCTACGCCGAAGTGGCGCCGGGCGGCCACTTTCTCGGCTCGGCCCATACAATACGCCACTACCAGACGGCCTTTTACCAGCACAAGATTTTCACGATGGACAACTACGAAAAGTGGGAGGCCGAGGGCAGCCGGGACAGCCTCGTGCGTGCCAATGCCCGCTGGAAGGAGATGCTGGCGAACTACGAAGCGCCTGCTCTGGACGAGTCTAAGCGGGAAGAACTGGACGCATACGTGGCGCGCCGCCGCCGGGAAATCCAGGCGGGGCGGGGCCGGTGACAGCCATCTTTGCCCTCACCACCCGGGGGCTGGAGAGCGTCTGCGCCAGGGAGATGGAGCGCTTTGGCCTGGCTGTGGGGGAGATGGGCTACCGGCGGGTTCACGCCCAGGCCAGGGGTGATCTGCGCCCGTTGTTGGCGCTTTCCACCGCCGACGACCTTTTTCTGGAAGTCAGCCGCTGGTCGACCATCGGCCACACCCGCTCTGCCCTCGACACTTTGCGGGAATTGGGCGGGCAACTCGACCTGTACAGCGCGCTGGCTGTCTGCGCCCAACTGCGCCCCATCGACCGGCGGCCCATCTTTGCGGTGACGGCGAACTTTGTGGGACGGCGCAATTACAGCAGCGACGAAATCAAAGCGGCTCTGGCCGCGGGCATCCAGGCCAGCCACGGCTGGTCCTACAGCGAGGACGATGGCGCGGCCGCGTTGAACGTGCGCCTCTTTATCGAACACGCGCAGGCGCTGGTGGGCGTGCGTCTGGGCGCTACACCCCTGCACCGGCGCAGCTACAAACAGGAGCAGCGCCCCGGCTCGCTGAAGCCGACTGTCGCCGCCGCTCTCCTGGAAATGCTCGCCCTGCGGCCCGGTGAAACGTTCTTGGATCCCTGCTGCGGTGCGGGTACAATTCTGGTGGAGGCGGCGCGCCGGGGCGGCCTGGCCCAGGGCGGCGACAACGACGCCGGCGCGGTGGCCGCGGCCCTGTCCAACGCCGAGAATGCAGGCGTCTCCATCGCCGTCGAGCGTTGGGACGCCCGCTGCCTGCCCCTGCCGGACGGGTCGGTGGGCTGCATCGCCGCCAACCTGCCCTGGAACCGGCAGGTGGTGATCGACGCCGACGAGACGCTTTTCTACGCCCAGCTCTGCGCCGAGATGGAGCGGGTGCTGGCTCCCGGAGGGCGGGTCGCTCTCTTGACCAACAGACCGGAGTTGCTGCGCTTCCAGCGGCTGGCCTGTCGCGAGCAGATCGAAATCAGTCTCTTCGGGCAGAGGCCGGTGATTACCGTTTATGGAGAAAATGAGGAGACAAGCTATGACACGCCTGGCAGTCAAACGAACGTATACACCGGAGGAGTATCTTACCGCTGAACGCACTGCGCTTACGAAAAGCGAATATGTAAACGGGCAAATCTACGAAATGGCTGGCGCGAGCCGGGAACACAACTTTATCGCAGGGGATGTGTTTGGCGAACTTCGCTCCCAGTTGCGGGGACGACGCTGTGAACTCTACATGAGCGATATGCGCGTCCGTGTCAGCCCGACGGGGCTTTACACCTACCCGGATGTGGTGGTGGTTTGTGGCCGGCCTCGGTTTGAAGATGCCCACGTGGATGTGCTTCTGAATCCGACGGTTATTTTCGAGGTTCTCTCGTCGTCTACAGAAGCCTATGACCGGGGCGAGAAGTTCGCCCACTACCGCTATCTGGAGTCCTTGCAGGAGTACGTTCTCATCGCGCAGGAACGGATGCGGGTGGAACACTTTGCGCGGATGGGCAGCCAATGGCTCTTGACTGCATACAGCAATCCGGATGAGATTCTTGCCCTGCCGTCCATCGAATGCGCCGTCCCGCTGTCGGAAATCTATGCCAGAGTCGAGTTGTCGACTGAAGATGTCCTGGCGCGGGAATAGAAAGAGGAAATCAGGTGTATACGATGAACATCGCGAATGTACTTTCACAAAATCCTGACGTTATGCATGGGGCAATTGTTTTTGCCGGGACCCGGGTCCCTGCGGAAAGCCTGATCGACCATCTGAAGGCAGGGGATAGCATCGAAGATTTTCTTGAAGGCTTTCCCACAGTTCGCCGAGAGCAGGCGGAAGCATTTCTGGAGTTATGCTGATGTCAAACCCCTGATTCCTCATATTCAAGCAGCGTTACGAATTATTCGGCCTGGGCAGCTTGTCCGTATTCCCTAAACTTCAGCAGACGCTACAAACACCCGATACAGCATGCAGGTACTGTATTCTCTCACGTTTCACGTCTTCACGTTTCACGGAGTATCCCTATGCCCGAACGACGCACACCCCTCTACGACGTTCACGTGCGCGCCGGCGCGCAGATGGTGAAGGGCGGGGGCGATTTCTGGTTTCCCCTCTCCTACACCGGCGCGGCCGAGGAACACACCAACACCCGGCAGAACGTGGGGATGCAGGACCTCTCCACAATGGGCGAGGTGGACATCAAAGGGCCGGGCGCGGAGCGGCTGGTCAACCACCTCTGCGTGAACGAAATCCGCGACCTCTTCCCCGGCCAGATGCGCTACACAACGATGTGCGCCGAGGACGGCGGCATTGTGGACGACGTGACCGTCTACAAATTCGGCGAAGAACATTTTATGATCGTCACCTCCAGCGGCCCGCGCAAGCAGAGCGCGGCCTGGATTGCCGAACAGGCGCGGGGGGCCAGCGCCTACGTCAACGACATCACCGGCGCCATCGCCCTGATTTCTGTGCAGGGTCCCCGCAGCCGGGAACTGCTCGCCAGCGCCATCGACGGTGTGGATTTCGACGGGCTGCGCTTCTTCTGGTTTCAGCGCGGGCGGCTGGAAGATGTGGAGATGATCGTCTCCCGCTCCGGCTACACGGGCGAACTGGGCTACGAACTGTACGTCCCGGCGGAGGAGGCGGCCTGGGTCTGGCAGGAGCTGACCCGGCGGGGGCGGGAGTTCGGTCTGCTCCCCTACGGCATCCGGGCCATGCAGAGTCTGCGCATGGAAAAGGCTTTGCCCCTCTACGGCCCGGACATCAGCCCCGGAGTGACGCCCTTCCATCTGGGGCTGGAGCGCTGGATCAAATTTGAGAAGCGCGACTTCATCGGGCGGCAGGCGTTGTTGGAACAGCAGGCGATGGGCCTGGACCGGCGCTGGGTGGGGATGTTCCTGGAGAGCAGCAGAGCGGCCAGCCTGAACGATCCCATCTACAATGTGGCCGACATCAAAAACTTCCGGGAGAAGTACTTCAGCGGCCCCGAAGCGGGCCAGCAGGAGGACCCCTTCACCGCCGGCCACCAGCAGGTGGGTTCCGTGACCAGCAGCGCACAGGGCTATTCTGTGGGAAAAATGCTGGCCCTGGGCTTTGTGGATGTGGCCTACGCCTGGCCGGGCGCAAAGCTCGTCGTCAACAGCGGCGGGCGGCCCGTGCTGGCAACGGTGACACAGACGCCCTTCTTCGACCCGGCGGGGATGCGGGTGCGAGGGCGGTATTCGAGAAGGGATGATGGGATGAAGGGATGATGGGGAGGCACGCCATCATCCCATTATCTCATCATCCTCTCCTGACAGGAGAACTCTCAATGAACGGAATTCCAAGACATTACGATGCAATCGTCATCGGCGTGGGCGGCATGGGCAGCGCGACTATCTACAGCCTGGCCCGGCGCGGCAAGCGGGTGCTGGGGCTGGAACAGTTCGACGTGCCCCACGACCTGGGCAGCAGCCACGGCTACACACGCATCATCCGGCTGGCCTACTACGAACACCCGTCGTATGTGATGCTTTTGCAGCGCGCCTACGAACTGTGGGACGAGATCGAGCGCACCAGCGGCGAACATCTGCTGCACATCACCGGCTCCATCGACGCGGGGCCGGCGGATTCGTGGGTCTTCAAAGGCTCGTTCCAAAGCTGTGTAGAACACGAACTGGCCCACGAGGTGCTGACCGGCAAGGAGTTGGCGCAGCGCTTCCCCGGCTATCGCCTGCCCTACGACCACATGGCCCTGCTCCAGCCCCGGGGCGGCTTCCTTGCGCCGGAACGCTGCACAGTGGCCTTTGTGGATGCGGCCCACCGGTTGGGCGCGGAAATCCACGCCCGGGAGGAGGTACTGGGCTGGGAACCCCTGGGCGACGGCGTGCGGGTCATCACCAACCGGGATGTCTACGCGGCTGAGCGGTTGATTATCACCGCCGGCGCGTGGAACCGGCGGTTGGCACCGATGCTCCACGGGCTGGCTGTGCCGGAACGCCAGGTGCTGGCCTGGTTTCAGCCCCGGCGACCGGAATACTTCCTGCCCGAGAACTTCCCGGTCTTCAATCTGCTGGTGGATGAGGGGCGCTTCTACGGCTTCCCCGTCCACGGGGTGCCCGGCTTCAAAGTGGGCAAATATCACCACTTTCAGGAACAGGACGACCCGGAACGGCTGGACCGCCGCTCCCACGACGCTGACGAATTGATGCTGCGCGAGTTCACCGACCGTTACTTCCCCGACGCCTCCGGCCCGACGATGACCCTGAAGTCGTGTCTGTTCACCAACACGCCGGACGGTCACTTTATCATCGACAGCCACCCCCAATGCCCCCAGGTCAGCTTTGCCGCGGGCTTCAGCGGTCACGGCTATAAATTCGCCAGCGTCATCGGCGAGATTCTGGGCGATCTGGCCATCTTTGGCCGTACCCGCCACGACATCAGCCTCTTCCGCCACGACCGTTTCCGGCGCGACGGCAGCGTACACCCCTACCCGAACGCGCAGAACGAAATCCGGCGCATCCAGCAGCGGGAACGGGTCTTTGAACGTTCCCTGGCGGAGACCGAGCGGGCTTTTGTGGAGAAGCACACGCGGAGAGTTGCAGGCGCTGCCCTGAGCCTGTCGAAGGGTGGCAGGTGGCAGGTGGCAAGTGGCAGACGACAGATCGCCAGTCACCAGTCGCCAATCGCCAGTCGCCGTTCTTACGCAATACGCAATACGCAATACGAC
>JACQGT010000019.1 GCA_016199425.1 Chloroflexota bacterium | reverse complement strand
GTATGGGCGTGCTGGTGGAGGTCCACGACGAGGCGGAGCTGGAGCGGGCGCTGGTCGCGGATGCCTACATCATCGGCGTCAACAACCGCAATCTCAAGACCTTCGAGGTGAACATCGAAAATACCGCCCAGCTGCGGGTGCTGATCCCCGCGGGCAAAGTAGTGGTGGGCGAGAGCGGCATCCGCGACGAGGCCGACGTGCGGCGCATGGCGGAGATGGGCTGCGACGCCATTCTGGTGGGGGAGACCTTCTGCAAACTGCCCCAGAGCGAGCGGGGGGCGAAGGTCAGCGAATTTGTGAAGGCGGGGCGGCGATAGGAACCGAAGGACACGGATGCACGCGGATTGCACGGATTTTCACGGATAGAGAATCCCGTCGATCTCTCGCAGCACATCGGTCAGGTCCGGCGACTCTGCGGCAATAACGCCGTCCGGTGTGTGCTTGTGGGAGGGGAATGTAGGTAAGTCAGGATAGTGAGCCGTATCGTCATAGCGGAAGATGAGCGATCCATCTGCCGATTGATAATGAAACGTAAATTCAACGCGGCGCATTTCTCGCTCGTTTATGCGCTCCAAATCTTCTGACAAAAAGAGACGAGAACCGTCGTAAAAGTGTACTCGAGCGCGGAACGAAGCGTCCTCGCGCAACTGACGAATCCGCAAGTCATCGATCTCTATATCAGAACGAGATCGTAGAGTACTCTCCAGCCTGTCCAGGTACGCATTCAGCTTCACGCAGGAACTGGCTCCTCAACTGGGACGCTTGCGGGTTGTGAGGTATTTTCTGTCGGCAACACCGCCGCACGCATCAGCGCGTATTCGATGGCCCGACGGGTCTTCGTGTACATCCGAAAACACGAAGACCAATCGAAGAAGTCGAAATCGTCGCCTAGTTCACCTGCCTTAAAGCGACGGTAAAACTCATCCGACGCCATTCCGTACTTTTCTTCAAAACAGCGCAGATCCGCGGCCAGTTCCAGCAGATCATCAATCGGATTGGAATTGGCGATGGCCTCGGCCAGTTGGCGCTGAAATTCCTCCGACGACTTAGGCATTGTCTCGTGGGTGTAAGAAAGGGTGGGCATTGTTATTTCTCCTGGTTGGGCAAGCGCGCTGCACAATTTTACCACAACTTTTGGGGATTGGCGATTGGCGATTTGACCGCCTGCCCCCTGCCACCTGCAACTTGCCACCTGCAACTTGCCACATTCCCCCTTTCCGAGTACTCTTGTGGTATGAGCATCGACGCCATTCTCTTCGACCTGGACGGAACCCTCGTCCAACACGGCCATGTCTTGTTGCCAGCCAAACTGGCTGAATGGGGACATCCCCGCCGCCAGGAAGTTGTCGACGCGGCTTTTTCCGTGCAGATTCAATGGTTCTATAACTACACAGCCCAGTTGATGGCCGCGGGCCGAGAAGACCCCCACCTCTTTTCCCGCCTCTACGAACGGATGACGATGCAGTTGGAGATCGTCGATCCGGCCATTCCCATTTATATGGATGCTTACTTCTCCGCCGATCCGGTACCGCCCCTCTACGACGACGTTCTGCCCGTGCTGGAAGCGCTGTTGGATGCGGACCTGCATCTGGGCATTATCACCCAACGCAACCGGAGCGGGGCTGAGCGCTTTTTGGACGAACACGGGCTTGCCCACCACTTCCCCGTGCTCATTGCGGGCGACGACGGCTACGGACGCAAACCCGCGCCGGCTCCCTTTCACGCCGCGCTGGAACGGCTGGATGTGGCCCCGCATCGGGCGATGTTCGTCGGCGACCGCATAGACGACGATTGCGGCGGGGCCAGAGGCGCAGGTCTGCTGCCCTTTCTCATCGATCGGGAGCGACAATACGCAGCCGAAGCAGCGACGGCTGCCTTTATCCATCTGCACTGCCTGACCGATCTGCTGGCCCACTTGCCCCAACGGGAGACCCCTGTCTATGGCTGAGGTGCGGGTCAAAATCTGCGGCATTACCGACTTTGACGACGCCCGGATCGCCCTGGAAGCCGGGGCCGACTATCTGGGCTTTAATCTCTACCCGAAGTCGCCCCGTTACGTCACGCCGGAGAAAATAAGGGAGTTGAGATTGGAGATTGGAGATTGGAGATTGGGCTATCCAATCTCCAATCTCCAATCCCCAATCCCCCCCCAATTCGTGGGCGTCTTTGTCAACGAGACGGTCGAAAGTATCACCGACATTCTCGCCTTTACCGGTCTGGACTATGCCCAGCTACACGGCGACGAGCCGTCCGACTTCTTGCCGCGGCTGGCGGGAAAAGCGTTCAAAGCCATCCGCCCCGCCGGCGCACAGAGCGCCCGGGATGGGGCCGCCCGCTTTGCCCCCCTCGGTCTGGACGACGGCCCCCAACTGCTCATCGACGCCTACGATCCCGCAGAATATGGCGGCACAGGCAAGAAAGCCGACTGGGGCGTGGCCGCGGAGTTGGCCCAGCGCTATCCCCGGCTGATGCTGGCCGGCGGCTTGACCCCCGGCAACGTCGCCCAGGCCATCCGCGCCGTCCGTCCCTGGGCCGTGGACGTGAGCAGCGGCGTGGAGGCTGCGCCGGGGCGTAAGGATCACGACGCGGTGCGGGCCTTCCTCCGCGCCGCCAAGGAGAGTGAGCAGTAATCAGTGACAGTACATTCACTGCTCACTGATTACTGATTACTGCCCACTGACAACTGATCCACCAAAGGAACCAGCGATGCCCTTCCCATCTCTTCCCGACACCCTGCGTCTCGCCCGCCTCTCCCCGCCCGCCGGCCGCGTGCGGATGGTGCTGGACACGGACACCTACAACGAAATCGACGACCAGTTTGCCCTGGTCTGGGCGCTGCTCTCGCCGGAGAAGCTGGCGATGGAGGCCATCTACGCCGCGCCCTTCCACAACGCCCGCTCCAATGGACCGGGCGACGGGATGGAGCGCAGCTACGACGAAATCCACCGGCTGCTGGAGCGGCTGCCCGGCGTCTATGACGGCCCGGTGCTGCGCGGCTCTACCCATTTTATGCAGGCCGCCGACCGTCCGGTCGAGAGCGACGCCGCGGCCGATCTGGTGGAACGGGCGATGACCGGCGGCAACGATCCGCTCTACGTCGTCGCCATCGGCGCGCCCACAAATGTGTCGTCCGCCCTGCTTCTGGAACCCCGCATCGTCGAACGCATCGTCATCGTCTGGCTGGGCGGCCAGCCCACCTTCTGGCCCACCGCGCGGGAGTTCAACCTGCGCCAGGACCTGCACGCCTCCCGTCTGCTCTACGATTGCGGCGCGCCCTTTGTGATGCTGCCCTGCGCCACCGTCGCCTCCCATATGCTGGCGACCGTGCCGGAGCTGGAGGCATACGTGGCTGGCCGGGGTGCCATCGGCGACTTTCTGGTGGAGACCTTCAAAGGTTACAGCGACGATCACTTCGGCTGGTCAAAGGAGATTTGGGATCTGGCCCCCATCGCCTGGCTGCTCAACAGCGACTGGGCACCTTCCGTCCTGGAACACAGCCCCATCCTCACCGACCAGATGACGTGGAGCATCGACCGCAGCCGCCACCTCATGCGCGTTGCCACCGGTGTACGGCGCAACCCGATCTTTGCCGATCTATTCCGCAAACTGGCCGCCTTCGCAGAGCGGGCGGCGTAAGCTCTTTTCTGGTATAGTTGTTCAGGTAGAGATTTTCCCTGTAGGGGCG
>JACQGT010000018.1 GCA_016199425.1 Chloroflexota bacterium | reverse complement strand
TTTGCGCGACTTGCCCGCCGTCGCCCCACACGGTACAATAGAAGCCAGTACTCCTACTCTCTGCCATTCGTTATCCACCAGCGGAGGAAACAATGCCTCAAAGTTTTAGCGGTAAAATTCTACACGTGGACCTCACCCGCGGCGAGACGTGGGTGGAACAGTTGGACGAAGTGCTCTACCGGCGCTATCTGGGCGGCAGCGCGCTGGCCAGCCACTTCCTGTTGCGGGATGTGAAGCCGGGGATCGATCCCCTCGGCCCGGAAAATCCGCTGATCATTATGACCAGTGTCATCAACGGCCTGGCTCTCTCTGGGGCCAACCGCTACACAGCCGCGGCCAAATCGCCCCTGACCGGCGGCTTTGGCGAGGCAGAAGCGGGCGGCTATTGGGGGCCGGAATTCAAGCGCACAGGCTTCGACGGGATGATCGTCCACGGCCAGTCGGAAAAACCCATCTACCTCTACGTCACCAACGGCGGCTGTGAGATTCGGGACGCCAGCCGCTATTGGGGCCAACTGGCCGATTTTGTCCAGGACGGGCTGGAAGAAGAGCTGGGCGACAAGAAAATCTGCATTTTGCAGACCGGCGTGGCCGGCGAGAACAAAGTGCTCTACGCGGCCATGACCAACCAACTGCGCCACTTCCACGGGCGGGCCGGTCTGGGCGCGGTGATGGGCAGCAAACTGCTGAAAGCGATTGTCGTGCGCGGCAAGGAGCGGCTTGTCCCCAGCAGCCGGGAAGAGACAAACGGCGTCGTCAAATGGTTCCGGGAGCACTACCACCAGGAAGCGGACCGCTACCACCAGACCGGCACCGCGGGCGGCATCCCCACTCTGCAACAGGACGGCATTCTGCCCACCCACAACTTCCAGGATGGCGGTTTTGACGGTTGGAACGACATCAGCGGCCAGACAATGGCGAGTACTATTCTGGTCAACCGGGGCACCTGCTTCGCCTGCAATGTGGCCTGCAAACGGGAAGTGGAAGTACCGGAGCGGGGCGTGACCGCCAAGCACGGCGGCATGGAATATGAGATCATCGCCGCGCTGGGTTCCCTGTGCGGCGTGAACGATCTGGCGGCGATTGCCGAGGGCAGCCAGTTGGTCAACCGCTACGTGCTGGATGGCATCTCCACGGGCGTCTGCATCGCCTTCGCTATGGAATGCTACGAGGCCGGTATCCTGACCGTAGCGGATACGGACGGCGTCGAACTGACCTGGGGCAGCGCCGACGCGATGTTGGCGATGATCCACAAGATCGCCAAACGGGAAGGGTTGGGCGATATTCTGGCCGATGGGGTGAAGAAGGCCGCGGAGAAGATCGGCAAAGGCTCGGAGAAATTCGCCATGCATGTGAAGGGGCAGGAATTGCCCATGCACGAACCGCGCGGCAAAGTGGGCCTGAGTCTGTCCTATGCGGTCTCGCCCACGGGCGCGGACCACATGGAAGCGCCCCACGACCCGGCCTTCGAGGGGCTGGGCGTGCTGGACAACGGCCTCTCCGAAGCCGGGCTGATCGAGCCGGTGGACCGCATGGATTTTGGCGGCAAAAAGGTGCGCGCCTTCTTCTATGCCCAGGCCATCTGGAGCCTCTACAACAGCGTGGGCATGTGCGACTTCGTGGGCATCCCCATCGGCACGCTCAAGCTGAAGGCGCTGCAGGAGTTTGTCAACGGCGCCACGGGCTGGGATATGAGTCTGTGGGAGCTGCTGAAGGTGGGCGAGCGCGCCAACACAATGGCCCGGCTCTTCAACCTGCGCGAAGGCTTTACGATTGCCGACGATATGCTCCCCGAACGGCTCTTTGAACCCCTGCGCAAGGGCAAGCTGGAGGGCGTCGCTTTGGACAAAGACGACTTTATGAAAGCCCTGACCACCTACTTCCGTATGGCCGGTTGGGACGACAACGGCGTGCCCAGCGAGGCCAAGTTGGCCGAACTGGACCTGCTGGGTGTGGGGATGGAGTATGCGTGACGTGTAAACTGAAACCCTCCGTACAGACCTGCATGTGTCTGTGAAAGGTGATGCGTGAAACGTGAGAGCGCTCGACTGTTCTCACGTTTTACGTTTCACCTTTCGTTGGGATGTTCCGGTCTGTACTCTCTTGGAACCCAACGGTCCCCCTATGAACCTCCTCAGCCGCGGCCTGCTGGCCAGCGCCAGTCTGGCTTCCCTCACCTGGCCCGTGGCAGGGCGCGTCTTCACCGAAAAGCTGGAAATCGACGAAAACCGTTCGGTCTGGGCTGCCAGCACACCGGACTATCAACCCGGCCCGCCCCTGGCCGGCGACATCAACGCGGACTTGGCCATCATCGGCGGGGGCTTCACCGGCACATCCACCGCTTATCACTTCAGCCGCCGCTACCCGGAGAAGCGGGTGGTGCTGCTGGAGGCGGCCAGCCTGGCCAACGGGGCCAGCGGGCGCAACGGCGGGATGCTGCTCAACGGGCTGCCCCTGGACCCACCCCCCAACCCGGCAGTGGACGCGCTGATCTACGCCACGACCAACGCCGGCATCGATACGATTGAAGAGATTATCCGCCGCCACAAGCTGCCGGTCAGCTACCGGCGGGACGGCACGCTGAGCGTCTTCACCAATCGGGAGCGGGCTGAGCGCGCCCACGCCAAAGCCGAGTACCACCAGAGCATCGGCATTCCCAGCCACTTTATTGAGCGGGCCGACCTGGCCAGGCGTTTTCGGCTGGAAGGGGTACACGGCGCTATTCTGGACCCCCACAGCGGCCAGCTCAACGGTAGCCAGTACGTGCGCAGCCAGCGGCCTGTGCTGGTGGAGCAGGGGGTGGAGATTTACGAGCGTACGCCTGTGCTGAAGGTGGAGGAGGGGCGGACAATCACCCTCGCTACCCCCAACGGCACTGTGCAGGCCAGGTCGATTGTGTTGGCGACGAACGGCTACACCAGCAAACTGGGCTACTTCCGGGACGCCATCTTTCCGGTGGTCTCCCACGTTTTTGCCACCGCGCCCCTCAACCCGGCAGAGCAACTGGGCTGGCGGGAGTGGGCGGGCTTCTACGACGATATGGACCGCATCTCCTACTCCAGTCTGACAAAAGAGGGGCAGGTCATCTTCGGCGGGGGCAGCCCGAACGGGGCGGCCTACAACTTCAACAACGGCACGCGCTTCAACGGCAGCCCGGCGGAGGCGGC